>JAESQG010000334.1 GCA_016765265.1 Pseudomonadales bacterium
GGCATTAGAGGATTTGGTAATCTCATTATCCTTCAGCACGAGGGTGAGCTGTTGTCCATTTACGGCAATAATAAAGATATTGATGTGGTTGAAGGTGATCTTGTGTTAAAGGGACAGGTAATTGGGTCCGTTGGAGAAATGGGGCCAGGGGGGGCCGGTTTGTATTTTGAAATACGCTATCAAGGAGAAGTGGAAGATCCGTATCTTTATTTTGCGGATAGTGGAGCAGCCTAAGTTTATTGATGGTGATGATTAGTGTTTATTGAATTGCTGACAGTGGAGTTTTATTTGGAAGGATGTTCTTCATTGAAACAAAAAAGAAGTGCTTTATCGGGTTTAAAAGATCGCTTCGGCAAAATACATCATGTGGCGGTAGTTGAATCAGGTTTTCAGGATGTTCATAAAAGATCTGAATGGTCTTTTACTGTCTGCGCCCTGAATCAAAAAATTATCGACAAAACCATTTCTCAAATCGAACAATTTGTGCGTCTGGATATTGATGCTGAGGTGATTAGATTTTTTAGAGAAAGAATGTAGAGCGCTAATTTATATCCTCGTCGTTTATGACCTAAATTAGTAACAGCCCTGAGCCTGTTACACAACGATAGCCTCATCAGTAATGCATCTAATCAGTGGTTTCGAGCATCCATGTATCATCGGGTAACACGGTGATTTCTTCAGTAGTACTATTTATTGATTCTTCTAATTCAGCCAGAACTTCTTGAACTTCCGTAGCCCATTGCAGCCATGACTGATGGAGGGCCATTCCTCTTTTCAGTGCTAGACGAGCTAGTTTCTTATTAATACTATTATTGCCACTGGTCCGTAGGGTTAGTTCGTAGAGTGTGTCGAGCTTCTCCTGGTGTAGCACTTCGTGTCGTTTAATTTGGTTTTGTAGGACTTCGGGTTTCACCAGGTGGCCTACAATTAGCTTTACCATCAGCTGATCTTTGATTTTGGGAAGTTCCATGGGAACTTCTATCCACTTTTTAAGTTCTTGTAACCCAGTAGCAGTAATCCGATATATTTTTTTATTCGGTTTTCCGCTTTGGGTTATGGATTGGTAATCCACTAGCCCGATCTTTGCGAGTTTTGCTAATTCTTGGTAAATCTGTTGGTGACTAGCATTCCAGAAGAATCCAAAAGTTCCGTTGAATTTCTTAGCAATACCATACCCGGTAATCTCTCCTGTCTCGAGCATGGCTAAGATGGTGTGTTTTAGAGACACGGTGGGCTCCTTGTTTATTATTGTTATTCTTTATTTTAATTATCCATTTATTACAAATACAGTCAGTCACCCGCCCCAATCGAAATATGAGGGCTCTCAGAAGTTTGTTATCTGGATTGGTTATACAATGGTTGTATTCGTGTATGTCTAAGTCGTTTATACACTATATGCTCGTTTTAGAAAAGTAACTTAATTGCTTAAAAAAGGTTCCAACGCTTACTAAATATTTCAATACAATTGCTTGTTTGGTCCATAACTCTATGAAGTATAGGAATAAAAACTTAATTCCTATACCTAGGTAACTATTAGTATCATTATATGGAATGTACACCTTTTGTAACTAGGGGTTAGCTTTAAGCAGGATTATCAATGTATTGAAATATAAATTTCATTTTCGCCATTAACGCTTAACTTAATCGCAGAAATATTGAATAAGGTCTGGTTAGGTAATGTTCTTGGTTGAATAATTGATAATCGAGCGGCTAATTAATTTTATTTATTATCGCTTTTTCTTGTATTTGTAATCCTTCTGCCATTTACAGGCTAAAAATCCGGTTGTATAACTAGTCCCGCTAAACCGATATGCCTTTTTTGATTTATGGCCGTTATCTGAGGGAGTAGCTTACTCTGGCCAATTAACAAATTAGATGAGGTGTGTGGTTTACATAAATGAAATCAAAGGATTTATTTCATGGCGGCATAACTGCTGTAACAAGGCGAAAACAGAAAAGCTTTGGACAGCTGCCCCTTGCGGGTTTAGTATGCCCCCTCCGTAGAACCACAAGGAGCGGAAATGCTTATCAAAGTAACGATCATAATAAGAAACAATGGCTTTCAGCTGGAAGGAGTATTTGAAGATGGAAGTCATAATACTCAGATTTGGGAATTAGCAGAGNCTCTNCTAATTCATTGCGTATCAATGGCCATGACTGGCAAGAACTTGGGATTGATAATGAAACTCAGGTAGCACTGGATAAAGTCGTGGTGGCCACGACAAAGTTCTCAAGACAATTCAGTAATAACATCTATGAAGGTGCGCATCACATTACCGTTGATGTGGGNCCAGGCTGGGTAGATTGCCTGGTGGCTGGCAATGATGATCCCGGTGTTATTCTTCGGTATGAATGGGATCAGTATGGCCAAATGAGAGAGGTACAGGTAGTTTCTGGTGACCTTAACTTCTTNCCACAGCAATTTTTGAATGATTTTAAAGAGGCTAGTTTTGGTCGTTATGGCTTGCTTTCAAGAGTCATGTCTCGAAAAATAAAATGTACTGAGTCCGCGGAAGATATGGGTGCCTTACGATGGGCCTAGGTTTGAATATAGGTTTGAAGATAGGCGTGATGTTGAAATAAGGTATGCGCCAGTTATAACATTATGTTTAAACAAAACAGCGTTGACTTGAAAAAGTTCAACGCTGTTTTGTTTTGTGTGGTGTATACATTCCCGTGTTCGCTTTGACTTATTATTATCTGAACTTCTAAGTGGAATAGATTTATGAATATTGAAGTACATCCCGATAAATTACGTGATAGTCGTCAGGCGGTATTTATTGTTATCGATTTTATTATGATGGGATTGATTATCATTAATTTGCTGTGGATAATTTTTGATAGTGTATTTGCCAGCTCTACTGTTCAATCNTTNCTTAGNCNGTGGGNCCCGCGATTTTTTGAGTTTTACCGAGACACTCTACACGCTGACTTTATATTGTATGACATGGTGTTTGTATCTATTTTCATTACAGAGTTGTTGGCGCGGTGGCTCGTGGCGATAGTTAATAAAACCTATCATCGTTGGTTCTTTTATCCATTTATACATTGGTACGACGTATTAGGGTGCATTCCGGTGGGGTCTTTCCGGTTTTTAAGGTTGTTGAGATTAGTTTCTATTTTATATCGCCTGCAAAAATATGGCATCGTGGATCNGTCGGCGACTTATCCGTTTCGGTTTGTGGAAAAGTACTTCAAAATTTTAGTGGAAGAGGTATCAGATCGTGTAGTGATAAATGTATTGGATGGTGTGCAAGATGAAATAAAGTCAGGAACTCCCGTGGTGCAGCGTATTACTCACGAAGTGTTATTACCTCGAAAAGCACAATTGGTGGAATGGATATCGTATCGATTGACGGAATTAGTGGAAACGAGTTATGACAGTCGCCGAAAAGAAGTAAGGTTGTATTTGGGGACTTTGGTTAGTAAAGCNCTTAGNCAAAACTCGGATTTATCGAAATTGGCTAAGATACCNTTGATGGGNAGCCGCCTTTCGAGTACTTTAGAAAAAACCGTCAGTGACTTGGTCTATGATATTTTGGGACAGGTTGTGGAAGACATAAAAGGAGAAGGTAGCACGGCTTTGATAAATGAAATGAGCGATGTATTGGTAGCTTCCGTTACCGAGCCCCAAAGTGATTTTAATACAGTCGTAAGAGATAGCTTGTTGGAGTGTGTTGATCTTATTAAGGATGAGGTCAAAGTGCAAAAATGGAAAATCGATGAAGCAATAGCAGACAATGTTTAATATGCGGGTGCCCATAATCAACCACAATACAGTCCGTTGACATTAATTCGAAGACATATTTGAAACTAAACAGCCTATTTGGTATGTAAATATAATATTATTGGTATGACGTGAGACAATGCAAGTAAAATACTGATACTATTCTGCCACTCTTTAGCTTTGAACGAACATAATTAGTAGGTGTAGGGTGAGGTCGGCAGACTATGAAACGTGCCGCAGTAGACAGTAAGTACGATCCAATGGAATTGGAGATAAAATTGCAAGAACGTAAAGTCAATCGTAGATTTGGCAAATTCTTGGGGCAAATTTATAAGATCGTTATTCTCATGTTAGGGTACAACAAAACTGAAAGTGCTACTAATGATGAGACCGTAGCTGCCAGAGCAGATACACACCATCGATACTTATATAACCTTGAGCCAGACTCCATAGTAGACTGCTATAAAATATTAGGGTTAGACACCGATGAGCCTCGTGGTAAGGAGGTTAAGGCTGCCTATCGGAAATTGATCTGGCTTTATCATCCGGATAAAGTTGAAACAGCCAGCGATGACGTAAAACGAGATGCCCATATTAAATCCTTAAAAATAAATGCGGCCTATGAGCTGTTAGTACGCAACGGTCTGACCACCACAGAATGTGAATAAGAGCATCATGACTTCACGCTGTCGGGTGACTAAAAGGCGTTAGCTAGTGGAAATATAGGCGATATGAAAATCTTTTCGCGCCCTTAGCAGAGTTCTAGGACTACCTGTAGACAGTGTATAGGCTAAGTGGTTATCCGTTGGGCTGTCCTACAAATATTGGCGGAGAGGGAGGGATTCGAACCCTCGATACG
>JAESQG010000006.1 GCA_016765265.1 Pseudomonadales bacterium
GTTGTATTTAAAAACTATATTGTTTTACTTTTTTTAGCCTTTTCACTCGCCTCGTGTGGTGGAAGTGGTGGAAGTGGTGGAAGTGGGAGTGATGATCGTGGGGTCGGTGAAGGAATAACGGGGTTCCCGCAGATAGCAGAAGATACACAGTGGCTTCTTATATTTACCCCTACGTCGGATTCGTGCGACGATTCCGAACAGGCTTTCTTTAACCTGAACATAGCATTCGACAGTACAGACAATAGTGCGACAGCTGAGTTGGAGATTGGCTTTGGGGAAAGTGCTCCTTTAGCGGTAAACTCCGCTAATGCGACTAGCATCGTGATGTCTGGTTCGTATTCTGAAGATGATGAAACGGTAACTTTATCGAATACGATCCTGAACTTTGATGGAGGTAGTGACGTAAGTACTTTCTCCGGCACGGTAGATTGGAAATGGCAGGATTCTGAGGATACTTGTACAGGTACCGCAGATCTTTCTGGGACATTGACAAGTAGTTCTGGGCCCATTGTGGATCTATAGATAATTTGAACAGCAGCTCCAGAAAGTTGGCAGAACGCCAACTTTTCGCAAATTTAACACTAAATTTTATCTGTAACGGTAACGATTTGGTATACCGGTGAATCACTTCATCCGGCCCTAATCAGTTATTAGGCTGACGAAGTGGTTCCATTGCAGATATAAATAGTGCCAGCACGGAAACCCATGTATTTCACTCACGAGCAAAACACTGATCAAGAAAAGGTCTAGGTTGTTGTGACCAATAAGATTTTCAAGGAAGTGAAGTCAGTATTTTGCTCTCGCTATGAGCGTTATTTGATCTATTTTGTTTCAGGGGTGACGCTCAACCCTGAAGGCTTATTCAGTGCCAATAAGCAATGCAGAAAAACGACTTCGGTGAAGACTAAGCCACTTGGCAGTAAGGTTCCCATCGCTGCTTTCTTTTGAGTTTTGCACGCTCTTTTTCTGTGAGTATTGTACCGATGCGTTGCAAGTTGCGAGCGAAAACACTCAAAGCAACATAACGCCTAAACCCAGCGACGCCATGGTCGGGGCAACGATCTAGGCCGTGTTGCTCCAAAGCATTGATAGCGGACTCCACAGCTGAATGCTGACGTCGTACTTTTTTATAGTCAGGCGTGTTTGTTTTTATTTTCTCTTTTGAGGAGAGCCTCCCTTTTTTAGGGAGAACCACTTGCTCTAGGTGATCACGCAAATCAACTTGATTGCTGGGGGAATGAAAACCTTTATCAAAACTGCAAGAGTTGAGTGAGGGGAAATGTTTTTGAGTTTCCGTTACCATGGGCACTGCAACATCAACATCTTGAAGCTTTTCCATCACTTGGTGATATAAAATAAATTGATGCTGATCTTCCATAATGCAAACTTTAATACCAAGCTCAACCGGTACTCCTGCCTTTCCCTTGCTGATACTTTCTGTATGCGGCTGAAAAATAGAATAGATTTTTTCTTCGCTTGGAATACTTTCTTCTTCTAAAACACGTCGATTGATTTGATCCATTAATATTGCTGCGGAGTCTTGGAATTGCCTTATTTTTTCAAGCTTATCTTGAAAGCGAGACCATGACTNTGGAGATAATGCCGGGTGTACTTTTTCTTGTAATTGTTGAATGCTATCGTTGGTTTTTTCAAAATATTGATGGGCTATTCTCAAATAGGCCTTGTGAGATTTTTTCTTTTTCTCTTGCGCATTTNCCTGTCGTGAGCGATTGCTTCTTTGCGCTTTTCTCCAGTGAGATTTTAAACGTAGTATATTGTAAGATGCTTGCCTCCAACCCTCTACCTCATTGGTTTGGCAAAGGCTTGCAATAAGGAGGATGGATTTTCTCATGGCATCCCATAACATGCCCGTATCTGTAGGGTATTCAACATGGGTTTCGACAACAAAAGAATCGCAACGACCTTTTAATTCATTATCCTCTTTTTTTTTAACAAGAGCGTGTCCTGCTTTTACAATAATGGCGTTAATTTCCTGAAGCATTTCTTCTGTGAGTAAAACAACATTATCTCTTAAAGTTTGCAAGCCATATAAGTGTTCATCTCGCCAATCTCCATGACCTAACATCGCGCGAATTGTTTTATGCTCATTCGCCAAATCATGTAGGCGATCATAATCGCAGTTCAAGCCTAAACGTAAAGTCCCGAGAACTAACAACACCCATAGATCCATACCGGGGCGGCCATTGTCAAAATTGATATCACCGCTGATATGATTTTGAAGCACCTCAAACACAGCCTGTCGAGTCGTCGAGCAAGTATAGATAAACTGTAGGCCACGAAGAATTTGAGGGATGTCATCTCGTGAGCGAGGATTAAATTTGATCTGTGCTGGGGATTAATTCTAAGGCGATGATATCATGAGGATTGGTCGAAATCGAATTTTCATGCTAAACCAAGGTTATGGAATCATTTAGAACCAAAATAAGATGGTCTTTTCGCTACTCGATAAGAATATTGGTGGAACTGCTCAAAGACTTATGGAAGTATTATTTTACGCCGTATCCATTGCTGCTGATACTCGGCAGTATTCGAAGAATAATCCGTAGGTTAAAAATAATCTGGTTGGCTAAACCCCGAGGCCGACCACCCATTCACGAGAACGTAGTTGACCTGATAATCGAAATGAAACGCTCTAATCAAATTTGGGGAGCACAAAGAATATCAGATGAACTCCAACTAATGGGAATAAATGTTTCCAAGAAAACTGTTTTAAAAATCCTTAGAATCAATGGTTTTGTGCCGCCCAGGACTAGATTCACTCCACCCTCATGGCGTTCGGTTTTGGATTCACTACACCGCTACTGGGCTATGGATTTTACCACAGTGTTTGATAGCAATGGCATACAACTTTTTATTTTTGCGATTATTGAAGTCTCTTATCGTAAGCTTATTCTGATAAACTCAACGGAACACCCGACACGAAATTGGTTGGTCCAACAATTTAGAAACTGTTGTATCGCTGACCAGTCATTTCCCAGAGCAATGGTTCACGACAGGGATGGTATTTTTGGGCAATGGCTGCCAGGCGTTCTGGCGAAGTTTGGCTGCAAATCATTTAAAACATCGCCACGTTCTCCGTGGGAAAATCCATTCGTGGAACGATTCAACCTATCGATTAAAACTGAAATGCTCAATCGGTTGGTGCTAGTTGATAATACTCACGTTAGAAAACTCTGCGTTGGCTATCAGGATTATTACTATAGAAAACGACCTCATCAAGGCATCAATGGTGTGATCCCGTATTTTCCTGATGTTGGTAACGAAAATATACCTGATATTGAGAATTTGAGAGTTACTAAATCACGTGAACTAAACGGTTTGGTGACGCACTTTAAGCTCGCGGCATAAGTCCCCATCACAGGTTGTATTGAGGTTCGTAAAAATCATCGTCTTGACGTTTTTGATAATAAATGATTTCTCCGCTGTCTTTGTCGGTTACCTGAAAACGCTCTTTACCAGATCCGTAGAAGGTTGGTTCATACACCTTAAGTTGTGCAATAGTCAAAAATCTAGCTTCCGACATTTGGCGTTCCAATTCGGCTAAATATTATTATTTTTCACTGTGAATTCGTGCTCTAGGACTGAATGAAAATTCAAAAGCACCGCAGGGGTAAGTAGATACTGAGGATCAATTTATGCGTAA
>JAESQG010000335.1 GCA_016765265.1 Pseudomonadales bacterium
CAATACTAACGGTTAGACTAAGATTCTTTTCCACCGCTTTATATTCAAATATTTGTATGCTGTCAGATACTAACTGTTCGAGGTTAAATTCGATGTGCTCCAAATTTATCTTTCCAGCTTTGAGCTTGGAAAAATTAAGTATGTCATCGACGACTTCTACTAACACGCCACCAGCGTTTTCAATGCTTTGAATATAGTGTCTTTGTCCTTCACTGAGTTTAGTGTCAGACAACAGTTTTAACATGCCAAGTATCCCATTTAGGGGGGAGCGAATTTCATGGCTCATACGGGCTACAAACTCACTTTTGGTCTTGCTCTCTTGTTGCGCCGTTAGAGCTTGTTGATGTTCTTTAACTTTTTCAGCCTTAAGTATATTAATGCGCAGACCTAACCCCAGCGATAGCAACATTAGTTCGGTGATCCAACCTAATTTCATGGCCCATACTGAACTTTGAAAGTCAGAGACAATCCCAAGAGCAGCGAGCATAGCTAATCCGGCAGTAAAAATAGATAAAGTCCAGGCGACAACGTAAACCTTGGCTAAAGGATTCCCCTGCCTCCAACGAATGACCCCCACGACCATTAAGTAACTAACCACAATAATGCCTGAACTCACAATGATTTGAGACATTATCCAATTAGGCACCACAAAAATAGCCAGAAACCCGATTGAAGTGATAAAAATTAGCGTCAGGCTGATGCGTTCGATTATAGGGTTGTTGTTAATGGTATCGAGATAATAGCGGGCAAACTGAATAGCGGAAATATAGGCACCACAAAAGAAAACCATGATAGCGATGTTTTGCCAGGCGATGGCCCAGGGCAAAGCCTGAAAACTTAAACCATCGAATACAGCGTAGAAACCAATAGTACAGAATGTGTAAATTATATAAAATAAAAAGGCTTTCTCTCTCACGGAAATATAAAGAAAGAGGTTATACACGAGTAAGCCAAAGGCGATGCCGTAAAAAATTCCAACACCCCATTGATATAGCTGTTGTGCTTCGAGATAACGAGTAGAGTTCCATAGCCTAATTGGGAAGCTAATATTAATTGAACTTTTAATTTGGAGGTATATTTGTTTTGTCTCGAAGGGATTAAATTCTATCGGAATCACAAAGTTACGCAGGAGAATCGGGCGACGATGAAATGGTAATTTATCCCCCAGTCGTAATATATCGATATTGCCTGATTCGGTTATGGTGTAGATCATTAACTCATCCACCATGGGATAATCAATCTCAAGTAAATAAGTATTAGTCTCATCTAATTGATGGTCTATGGTAAATCGGAACCAATAGCTGGAGGAGGTAAATCCGAAATTTATGATCGGGTTAGGCAAAGGGTTAAATTGCTTTTGAAACTTATCGGTTTTGATGCTAGTGATGGTCTCAGTGCTCGCCGGATCCTCTAAGAAAGTAATGAACGGCTCTAGCTGTTTTTTTGTAAGAGTGTCGCTGATCACTAAAACAGGGGCGTCTGGATTCGCTCCGAGTGTTGGAGCGGATGAACTAATACTGAGTAAAAATAAAATACCTAGCGTTAAAAGGGAGTGCATATATTGTTATTAAGTGGCTGTCTAGTTGATTTATATTCCGGAAAATTCCAGTGTTTAACAGGGCGGTATTATACGGTTTTAACAGCATTGTTGTAAGGCATAATAGGGGAAGATTTGAGGTCACTACTTTTTGTATAGTTGCCGTGAGGAGTTGAGGAGGTGATTGAAAGTGATGGGGTTTAGAGTCAATATAAAAAGTATAATCTTAAGGTCATAACTGAGTTAGAGTCCCTCAGGGCATATCTTTGATGATACCTAGGGCTATGATACCTGGGGCTATGATAGGATGCAGCGCTGAAGCTGTAGATGAAAAAGATGTACTCCGATTTGAGGAGTTCAAAGTAAGATAACAGGTATTGAAATGGTTAAAAATCAATCTGATTGGTTGGTGAAGATATTAGATGAATATGGAAGTTACCTGAAAGAGGGTGGACGATCCTGGGGGTGGTATGAGTTTCGCGATGAGTATCCAGAACACTCCTATTTTGATGTGTTGGAGCAAATTGTTCATACCTTTGTGTATTTTGGTGGTTTGGGGGGCTTTCTTGAGAAAGATCCATATCATATGGATGCTCTTGAACATATTGTTAATGCCTCGTTACAAGAACTGCTTATTCAATTTCGCGATGGGCAGCAATATGCATTGGATAAATGGAAAGAGTTTGAGAAAAAATTATTGGTTGCATTGAAACAGAAGAATGTAGACAAAGAACTTTTACATTGGTTATTGCTGCAGATTACCGATGTCGGTTTCAAACCGTCAGAGTCCTTTCTTGATGCAACCAGAAAGTGGATGGCAGACCGGTTTGAAGCCGAGAGCGTCGAAGAGGCTATCGATGAAACTGAGATGCAAGATGCGCTCTCAGATCTTGCTAAAAACGATGTGATTGATACTGAATTTTCTTTTTATGAGGTTTTTGCAAATCAAATGACGCATCTGCCTCAGATTGCAGCCACTGAACTAGTGATCAGTTTTCTCTGCTTCGAAGAGGAAAAAGCGCGGGAAGCCGCATTGCTTTTTTTGCTGCATCCTGACAAAGACGTGCGTAATAATATCCTGGGCTATCTTTGCACTGAAACGTATCAGTCGTTTATTTCCTCACTAGGGCTGCGGCGATTAATCACTATTCGCAACTGGCTTTGCGAAGATGAACGGCAAAAAGTCGACGGTATAATCCGCGACTTAAGAGTCTCGGGATTAGAGGTTAAGCCTGCGAAAATACCGGAAGGGGCTCAATTGATAAAAAACTTGGTGTCGTCAATTGATGGCGCTGGTGCTCAGACTATTTTGTCATTTTTCCGGGTGGGGAATAAGTATCGTTTGATCGGGGCAGTCATTAAGGAACGATACGGTTTGTTAGATGTTTGGAGCACACCCTTGTCTACAAAAAAAGAGTGCTCTGAAGTTCTGTTGAGAATGTCCGATGAAGTCTACTGTTTAGAAGTGTCCATGGATTATCTTCAGAAGATGTTGCCTTATGGGCTGACCTTGAATTTGCTCGCAGATCAGATTGTCCCTCCCGAAGTGTTAATGTGGTTAGAGTTGCTAGGTATGGGCGCTTTACAGCCACAACCCTTTAATCATAGGCAGGTGCTGCATGAATGGCAAAAAGAAAACGCTGAATTATTGGGGGAGGCCACTATTAAGAAAAGCCTTGAAACTAGTGGTAAATGGCACTGGCGAAAGGACTTTACCTTAGGTTGGTTTGAACAAGACGATGAAGCAGAGCGAATAGTAGATGAGTTATTTGCTCAGCATGGCGTAGGTACTGCGGAAACCGCTCGTTTGGCGCCGGGTCTTATTATGGAAGACCGCCGAGAAAAATGGCTTATGCGTTTCGTCCATCTTGGTTTGTGGGCTAAAAGCAACGCCAAAAAACGTGGCCCTTTATGGAAGGATTTCGCGATTCTGGCGGGTCAACTTGATAAAGGTGTTCCCATGCAAGATTTACCCATAATGGGGGAAATCGCTCAGAAAACCCTAGAGTACTATATGGAAGTACGCGGTGAAGCCTGGTGGGACGAAAAAGCTGAAGCGGGTGCGGTGGAAGTCGATGAGGATGACGAGCTGTCACCGAACTCGTACCATACTATTGATGAGGATGACTTGGCCACACTGGAGCAATTTCTAGAACACGAAGATCGCGCGTTAGGGACTCAGAATATTCATCAAATTCAAGGGATGTTTTTTGCTATGGCCTGTGCGCCGGTGGAAGTATCCGCTGATATTTGGCTACCTTCAGTTTTCGGCGGTTTAGGGTGCCATTACAGAAACAAAAAACAGCGTGAAGAAATTGTCGGAATTATGTTCGATCTCTATGACTGCATAACGGATACTGTTTTATATGCAGTGCCCAATTTACCCTGCGAGATAGCGTTAGATGATCAAGGACATAAGTATCTGCCTTTAAAAGCTTGGTGTCAGGGGGTTGTTGAAGGTATAAAGGTGAGTGGTGGTCTAGAGGAGTGGTGTGGCGACTTAAAGAAAAGTGTTAGTAAGGAGTTGAGGGTTGAAATCGACCTTGTCGCAGAAGTCGCATACTATCACGATAACAAAGACGAAGATCCTGATGGTTTGGAGAATTTTTGGTCCGTATTAGAAACCATGGTGGACATAGCCAACAACTGTTTTCAAGATGAACTTTAATATGAATGAAGATAACCCACGTTATTTAGTCGAGGCCCAGAAATGCTCGGCCGCGGCGGGCTGGCGGTGGATAGCCAGTGCGACGGCTATGTTCTCTGGCGGCCCTTTAAAGTGGATTGGACTTTGCTTTATTTGGTTAGTATTTATAGTCTCGATTAATATGGTTCCCTTAGGAGCATTTTTATCCTCGATCATCGGGCCATTGTTTACAGGAGGTTTTGTCTTTGCGGCGCAAAGGGCCGACTTAGAAAGTGAGTTCGAGGTGGGTGATTTATTTGAGGGTTTTAGAACTCAAATAGGAAACCTTATAGTTATCGGTACACTCTATGCTATAGGTAGCTTTCTAATATATTTTATTGGTTTTCTGGTGATGATTCCATTTGTAGATTTTGATACGTTGTTCGGTTTGATAACGTCGGAGGCTGAATTTACGGTGTCTTTTTTGATGAATTTAATAGAAAAGCTAGCTATCCCTATACTGTTCGCGGTGCTAGTGGTTTCCACATTAATTCTTCCTTTAATTATGGCCCTATGGTTTGCTCCTATCTTGGCAATGCTACATGAAGTCCCTGCCTTTGACGCATTGAAGATGAGTTTTATAGGGTGTGTTCGAAATGTTGGTGCTTTTACTGTTTATGGCTTGGTGGTGATACCGATAGCGATTGTTGCCACGATACCTTTAGGCCTAGGTTGGATTGCACTTGGTCCCATCTTGGTATTAACGACCTACACTGCGTACAAAGACATTTATGTTAATAACCCTATTTAAAGATATTCCTCTATGGCTTTCGCCTTAATATCGCGTTTCTGGATTTTACCCGTAGCGCCTCGTGTGAGCTGCTCATTGGTAAACCAGATATGTTCAGGTATTTTGAACTTGGAGAGACGATCTACTAAATGCTCTCGTACACTTTTATCAGCTAGGGAAGAGCCCGGTTGAGCATAAATCATGGTGGCAACAGCTTCGCCTAGACGGTCATGTGGTACGCCAAAAACACAGGCTTCTATGACATCCGGGTGTTCGTAGATGGCACTTTCCACCTCGCTACAACTGATATTTTCGCCGCCTCTAATGATGATTTCTTTCGCTCGGTCGACAATGAATAGATACCCCTCTTCATCGAGATAGCCTATATCGCCTGAGAAAAACCACCCGCCTACGAATTCCTTCTTAGTCGCTTCAGGCATGTTCCAATAGCCTTTGATGACGGTGGAGCTTTTAATACATATTTCTCCGCGCTCTCCTGACGGTAATGACTGTCCAGATTCGTCCACAATTTTCATTGTCACTAAGGGGTAGCTCGGCTTGCCCACACTGGTGGGGCGAGCTGTGTAGTCTTCAGCGTTAATGGACGCTCCTAAACCGCAAGTTTCAGTGAGCCCGTAACCTTGACCAGGGCGAATTTTAGAGGCTTTTTTGGTGAACTGTTTTACTTGTTCGGCGGGTCTCGGTGCTCCGCCGGTGGCCAAATCTTTTAGACTGGAAGTGTCTCTAAGATCCCATGAGGGGTGTTCTATTAATTCCCGGCTCATGGTGGGGACGCCTGTGAATGCCGTCACTTTTTCTTTTTCTATTATATCCAGGGCAACTTCGGGGTCCCATTTGTAAATTAGAGACACTTTTCTAGCCACTCGATAGGACAGAAACAACTGAACGATTAGTCCGGTCACATGAAAAAGAGGAACTGCAATAAGCGTGCTGCTTTGTAGTTTAACTTTAGGTTTTACTGGTGTGCTGGAAGGAGCGGGTTTGGGTTTTTTGGGGAGACTGCGCGCTTTGGCGTACGCTGATAATTCAAAGCTTAACAGAGTGCCAATTATATTTCGATGACTAGAAAAGGCACCTTTAGGATTGCCAGTGGTGCCTGAGGTGTACATGATAAGAGCGGTGTCGTCAGCCTCCATTTCTACATTGGGCATCTCTGTATTGTTTTCTGTGGCAATAAGATCTTCGATTTTGCTTAAAGTGAGCCCAAATGATTCATCAGTTCTAATGCTGATAACGCCGATATCAAGTTCCTTAAGATGGGGTGCTGCTCTCTCTAGGCGTTCTACATCAGCAATAAAAACCCGTGCTCCACAATCTTTTAACCCATAATCTAATTCGGCGCCTGTCCACCACGCATTCATGAGAACAGAAATTGCGCCTAGTCCGTGAGTGGCCATCAAGGCAAACACTAATTCGGGATAGTTACGACAAGCTATCGCAACTCGATCTCCTTTTTGTACGCCAAATTCTTTGCTAAGTTGATTCGCTAGTTTGGTCGACTGTAGATAGGCCTCTCCAAAGGTCCAGCGCTGGTCTTGATAAACGAGAAACTCTTTGTCACCGAACTTGACGCTTGCATCTCGATAAACATCGTGAAGAGTTGTGGGTGCATTGGCAAATACCGTTTGTTTAACCCCATCAATCTCTATGTCTTGAACCTCATAATCGGAACCGGGTTTAAGTAGTTCAGCGTAGGCGTTATCTAATGCATTGCTCATAATGGAATACTTTTAGGTTGTGCTTTAATTCTATGGGTTTATTGGAAATGTTGTCGTTATTTTATGTGCGACCTGGATCTGTCTTACAGCACCGGTCAATCCTCAACTCCCGTTAGCTGTAACACCGGCGAGGAGTCATGAGGTACGCGATTGCAGCTCAAAAACCAGACCGACATGAAACCACAAATGCGGTGAATTTGTAAATAGGAGGCTAGTTGAGTACCGGAATTTCAGCAGCCTATCTAATCGAATAAAAGGTACCAAACTACCGGACAGAACAAAATATAAGCTGCTTTGTGGTGGAATGGAATCGGCGCTAATTATTTCATAAACAATATTTGGGTTACTGTATTTATTTGGAGTCGCCGTTTTTTGCTAACGTACTGATTTACTGGTCTAGCACGGACTCGAATAATTCTAATTCGGGAGGACCTTGGTAGAGTTCTTTGGTTGATCCCACGCCAACATGTGCCTTTCTAAAGGCTTCAGAGCGTGTCCAGTCCTCAAAGGCTTGCTTAGAGGCCCAAGCTGTATGAGTGGCATACAATGTGTGCTCGGAGAATTTAGATCCTTTGAGAAGTTCAAAACCGTTAAACCCAGCGACGCCTTCTAAGAAGGTTTCTCTATTTGTCCACACCTCTTCGAATGCAGACTCGCTGCCGCACTTGATCTTAAATCGGTTCATGGCAATAAACATGATTCTTCTCCAGGTTAGTCTTTAGGGGTTGGTCTTTAGGGGTTAATCCCCACTTCAGCCCAGTTTATAGGAAAGGGTCTTGTACTTATATGGAAATCCGCAGATTGATTTGAATAGGAATACTAGTCGCAGAACACCATCGGTTTTTANTTGTTTATTGATGTTTTATTGTCGTGATGTTTTGGACTAATTAAAAAGTGCGGTAACTATTCAGCGCATTCCCCCGTCAAATCGAGTTCCCTCTGAATAAACTCAGGCCATTTCCCTGCAAACAAGCACTCTAGGGCCTCACCGACGCCGACATTGTGCTTCCTACAAGTGGATAGATAACTACGAATACGACAATAAGTATCCGCTCCGGCTTTGGAACGAAAGCACCCGGATATTTTTTGCTGCACCTTTGTCATTCGCAAATCACGTTCCCCTTGATTATTGGTATAGGGTGCTAATGGGTTTTCCATAAATCGCAGAACATCCTCTTCATAATCGCGAAGACGTTCCAATAAATTACGCGATTTGCTCCGAGCGATTCGCCCACGCTTTTTTGCTCCTGGCGGGCTGGCATCCGGCGGGGGGCATTCTTTATCGGCCTGTGTTAGTAGGGTTCGATATTTTCCTCGCCACCTCTTGCTTTGAGCCTTTGTTAACGAACCCCCTGCCTCCTTTACCTTTGCATTTATTTGATCGAGCAAATTCTCCATTTTCAATGCCCATTGTTGACCGTCTTGTTCATATGCTCGAGTTAACTCGCGTTTGTGATGAGCGTTACATAACACATGATCACAGTGCTCATAGCGGTAGTAGGGCTTCCAGTGGTCGTGGACTAAAAGTCCGCTAAAATGAGGGATGACATTAATTGCATCCATGGCCTCTTTACCCCGCTTTTCATGGGCCGCTATCAGGGTCCAATGCGCATTAGAGGCATTGTGTAACCACAATCGTTTGCCATCAACATTGACCCCTGTTTCGTCAACATGCAAAACAGGGGCGCTCTGTAGTGTTTTTACTGCCAGCGCTTCAAACACCTCCAGGCGCTGGTAGGCTTCAACGTTAAAATTAACCAGGCTGCCACTACTAATAGGGATTCCAAACAGCTCATCGAAATGCGTTCGAATACGCTCATACGGGATTAATTGAAACATCGACATGTAGACCGCATTGGCCCTGATGCTGGCTCCATACTGCGTGGCACGCTCCACACCGGGCGGAAAGGGGGCCACAAAACGCTTACCTAATACATTCTCTAAAACTTGAGCGCGATACTCAATGACATGGCGAGCAATACGAATGTCGAAGACCTGCCTCTTTTGATAACCTCGCTCAGTATATTCTCCTCTAGGTAAAGTCCTACGATCTATTTCAATCGAGCTTATTTCATCGGGCTCGCTCACCTGATCCAGGTTGCATCCTTTGTGGCCCTTTTGGCCACCTCTGGGCTTGTTGCTTTTGGGGCGATTGGTTTTAGCTCTGTTGGGGTCGCTAGAGGGAGGCTTACTGCTATTTCGACTGTTTAATCCGGTGCGGGCAACCAACAATTTAACCACTAGCAGGAGCATATTGATGGAGGCCTCCAGTGCGGGAGGCAAGTCATTACTTTGAGCTAAGAGTCGTTCGACTTCTTGTACTGTCTCATTGATGTTAATGCCATCTTTCGTCATAGTAGAAAATCGCTATAGCAATAGGTGATGGCTGTTATTATTGCATAGGTTTTGAAACTCGTTTTTTTGCTCGTGTATTGCGGGTAGTACGGTTTTAAGATTTAACTTTCGTTCGGGTATAGACTAAGACGCGGGGGTGGCCTGATTAGCTTTGTATTCCCTCCTATGCTAACAGCTGATAGGGATACACATAACAGGCGCCACCAGGGAATTTTCCAAAAAAACATGTCAAGCGTTTTTTCGCTGAATAGTTACGAATAAGGTAACTAAGATAGCGTTATTTAGCATACTATTTTGGGCGGCCGAATATAGTACGAACACAAGAATAACCTTCACTTCAGCTTTCTAAGCGTGTGCAGTTACCTTATCAGATTCCTCACCCGTGCAGGTATAGGTATAGGTATGGGTATAGGTATAGGTATAGGTATAGGTATAGGTATAGGTATAGGTA
>JAESQG010000336.1 GCA_016765265.1 Pseudomonadales bacterium
GTGCTGAAATTCTGCAACTAGCGCAGGCGTTGGAGCAGGCCGGGGTAACCCTCTTTAATACCGGCATCGGTTGGCACGAGGCACGTATCCCCACCATCGCGTACATGGTACCCCGCGCTGCTTGGCGTTTTGCTATTCGCAAACTCACTGAAGGTGTCACCATTCCTGTTATTGCCTCCAACCGAATCAATACTCCTGAAGTAGCCGACGATATTGTTGCAAGTGGCGATGCCCATATGGTGTCTCTTGCCCGGCCGATGCTCGCTGATCCCCACTTTGCTCGCAAAGTGGCAGAAGGTCGTTCTCACGAAATCAATACCTGTATTGGCTGTAACCAAGCTTGCCTTGATTTTATCTTTACGGATCGTGTGGCTAGCTGCCTAGTGAATCCAAAGGCAGCGCGCGAATTAGAATTTGAAGAGCGTGCGAGTAGTCCAGGTAAGAGCAAAAAAGTCGCGGTTATCGGCGCCGGTCCCGCAGGTTTATCTGCGGCTTGCACTGCCGCAGAGCGCGGTCACGATGTCACTTTATTTGACGCCTTAGAAGAGATTGGGGGCCAGTTAAACTTAGCTAAAAGGGTGCCCGATAAAACGGAATTTTATGAATTCATCCGCTATTTCCAATCGCAACTGGATAAGCATGGTGTGACAGTTCAGCTTAACACAGCGGTTAATGCCAGTAGTCTCAATAAAAATTTCGACGAGGTGATCGTGGCCACGGGTATCGTGCCACGTATACCCGATATTCCCGGTATCGACCACCCCTCGGTAATCTCATACCTCGACTTGCTGAATGGAAAATCAAAAACAGGCAAACGTGTCGCTATTCTAGGTGCTGGAGGTATTGGATTTGATGTAGCTGTATTGCTTGCTCAAGGCAAAGCAGATTACGCCACGGATACCGATACTTTTTTAAAAAAATGGGGTGTGGATATCGCCATGAAAGAAGCAGGATCACTGACTATTGAAGGCCCACGGTTTCCTGAAGCGGCCCATGAAATTACGATGTTGCAGCGCAAGCCGAAATCTTTAGGTCGTGGCCTTGGTTTAACCAGTGGTTGGGTCTTGCGCGCGGAACTCGATGCCATGGGAGTGAACAAGGTTGCCGGAGTCAGCTACCAGAAGATTGACGACAAAGGGCTTCACTATAGTGTAAATGGTGAAGATAAACTGCTGTCTGTGGACAGCATTGTTGTTTGTACAGGACAAGATTCAAATAATGAATTGTTTCAAGCGTTGACCAAATCCGGTGTTAGCTGTCGCCTAATCGGTGGTGCAGCTGAAGCCAGAGAGTTGGATGCGCTAGCAGCTGTTACTCAGGGGATGGAGGTGGCTAGCCAGATTTAGAGTTTTTCTATTTTCACCCGTAGATTTCGCGTGTTAACTATTCCGAAACGATCTTCGTAAATGTATCGCAAATGCAATAGCTCTTGGATATCGTGGAGAGTTCATTTAATTAATGTATTCCTGGTGGAGTGGGTCCGCGGGAGCATTGGTGAATTTGCGTAGCGCGAGTAGTTGGCTTAATTATTTCTAATTCGCTGCATACAATACGTGGTGAAACCGGGTTTTTCAATCAAGTAATTGCCTTGCCCCATTTTGGTGACTAGCTGTTGTTTCGCTAGTTTGTTAACCGCTCGCTGTATAGTTTGTCGATGAACACTTTTCTTAGTCGCGCGTTCAAAGGCTTTTATAGTGTTCTCTGAATATAAGGTTTTTCCTTCTACAGTAGCGCTATAAACTAGCCTTTCGATAGGCTTGAGGCGTTTATATATTCCCGGATAGTCTTCCACCTCTGACATGAGTTCTAAGATATGTTGAGTTGCTTTATTGATAGTCTCGTTTTGACGCAATATTAGTCGGTGTATCGCTTTTATAAACCAGTAAGGTGAATACTCTAACTGCTTAAAACACGCGGTTAGTTGTTTTGGTTTTGTCGTTATCTGATAATCCTTTAAAAGTTTCGCGGCTATAAACTCAATGAAGTTGTTATCCAAGTTCGGAAAATCTATTCGCGTAGTAAAATTATAGAACGCCGCGTCGTTTTTATTAAACACCAGATTCATGCTGCTTCTTGAAGAGCTGATGAACACCACCTTTACCTTACCGCCTCGTTTATCGATAGCGGTGTGTAGCATGTAGGTTAGTGCGTCAAAGGCGGGGTCAGTGGCAAGATGCTGTATTTCATCAATCAGTAGTAGAAGTTTTTTTCGTTTCACTGATACCAACAATTGGCTGATTAGATTATCTATTAAGACTAAATCTTGTGAGGATGGTTTCATCGCATCATCTGTAAATTCCAATTCCCCTTTCCCTAACAGCTCGTTGCTAAAGGAGAGCTTCTCTATANTTGCATTTAATACGGCTTTAATTGCGCCTCTGTTGTTGAGAGCAACCAATGCCTTTTCAAGGTCAGCGATAATCGCTTTATGTGGGTTGTTCTTTTGTGGTTAAAAAAAGGTAACTATTCAGCGCATTCCCCCGTCAAATCGAGTTCCCTCTGAATAAACTCAGGCCATTTCCCTGCAAACAAGCACTCTAGGGCCTCACCGACGCCGACATTGTGCTTCCTACAAGTGGATAGATAACTACGAATACGACAATAAGTATCCGCTCCGGCTTTGGAACGAAAGCACCCGGATATTTTTTGCTGCACCTTTGTCATTCGCAAATCACGTTCCCCTTGATTATTGGTATAGGGTGCTAATGGGTTTTCCATAAATCGCAGAACATCCTCTTCATAATCGCGAAGACGTTCCAATAAATTACGCGATTTGCTCCGAGCGATTCGCCCACGCTTTTTTGCTCCTGGCGGGCTGGCATCCGGCGGGGGGCATTCTTTATCGGCCTGTGTTAGTAGGGTTCGATATTTTCCTCGCCACCTCTTGCTTTGAGCCTTTGTTAACGAACCCCCTGCCTCCTTTACCTTTGCATTTATTTGATCGAGCAAATTCTCCATTTTCAATGCCCATTGTTGACCGTCTTGTTCATATGCTCGAGTTAACTCGCGTTTGTGATGAGCGTTACATAACACATGATCACAGTGCTCATAGCGGTAGTAGGGCTTCCAGTGGTCGTGGACTAAAAGTCCGCTAAAATGAGGGATGACATTAATTGCATCCATGGCCTCTTTACCCCGCTTTTCATGGGCCGCTATCAGGGTCCAATGCGCATTAGAGGCATTGTGTAACCACAATCGTTTGCCATCAACATTGACCCCTGTTTCGTCAACATGCAAAACAGGGGCGCTCTGTAGTGTTTTTACTGCCAGCGCTTCAAACACCTCCAGGCGCTGGTAGGCTTCAACGTTAAAATTAACCAGGCTGCCACTACTAATAGGGATTCCAAACAGCTCATCGAAATGCGTTCGAATACGCTCATACGGGATTAATTGAAACATCGACATGTAGACCGCATTGGCCCTGATGCTGGCTCCATACTGCGTGGCACGCTCCACACCGGGCGGAAAGGGGGCCACAAAACGCTTACCTAATACATTCTCTAAAACTTGAGCGCGATACTCAATGACATGGCGAGCAATACGAATGTCGAAGACCTGCCTCTTTTGATAACCACGCTCACTATATTCTCCCCTAGGCAATGTCCTGCGATCTATTTCTATCGAGCTTATTTCATCGGGCTCGCTCACCTGATCCAGGTTGCATCCTTTGTGGCCCTTTTGGCCACCTCTGGGCTTGTTGCTTTTGGGGCGATTGGTTTTAGCTCTGTTGGGGTCGCTAGAGGGAGGCTTACTGCTATTTCGACTGTTTAATCCGGTGCGGTCAACCAACAATTTAACCACTAGCAGGAGCATATTGATGGAGGCCTCCAGTGCGGGAGGCAAGTCATTACTTTGAGCTAAGAGTCGTTCGACTTCTTGTACTGTCTCATTGATGTTAATGCCATCTTTCGTCATAGTAGAAAATCGCTATAGCAATAGGTGATGGCTGTTATTATTGCATAGGTTTTGAAACTCGTTTTTTTGCTCGTGTATTGCGGGTAGTACGGTTTTAAGATTTAACTTTCGTTCGGGTATAGACTAAGACGCGGGGGTGGCCTGATTAGCTTTGTATTCCCTCCTATGCTAACAGCTGATAGGGATACACATAACAGGCGCCACCAGGGAATTTTCCAAAAAAACATGTCAAGCGTTTTTTCGCTGAATAGTTACAATTGTTATTCATAGTCTTTTCCTTTTTCATCTATTTGGAACTACTCTACAAAGTTGACGAATTCCATCAAAATACTGCTAATATTATTCTCGCGCCCCTAGTGTCACAATAATTGTTGTGCCTCGGCAGACTATCACCAACCTAGGATAAGAAATGAAAACCAATACACTTTACCTATCTCACGTGGCCCTTGTTACGCTGTTATTGTCCCTCTCTTTAATCGGCCCCACCGCCATAGCTGCCCCTACTAATCACTACTCAAGCGCCGACA
>JAESQG010000337.1 GCA_016765265.1 Pseudomonadales bacterium
GTTTTTGCTTTCGACGCCGGTATATTTGATTGGGCAACAACATATCCGGGAAAAACTACGCTACTTGGAGAAAGTCCTGCCGACATAAATAAAATCATCTCTAAAGCTGAGTTTAATTCAGTGTTAAAAGACTATTCATTTTTGCTCTTGTTAAGTCAAAAAGACGATGTGATGGTTATTGATATTCGTGATCGCTTTCAAATGGGCTTTACACCTCCATTTAAAAATGTAAAGCGGATTAAACTAGATTCTCTTCTTGCTAAATTCATGATCGGTGAGCTAAAGGATAAAAAATTGATTTTTATAGATGCAGTAGGCAAGCAAATACGGTGGTTGCAGTATTATTTAAAAGAATTTGGCTATACAGATTATATGTTTTTGCGAGGCGGTGTTGCTTCTGTTTCTAGTTAAGTCAACTCAACTCAAGTAGGATAGGGCGAACATGCTAAATGCTCGCCCTTTTTTAGTTTTACAAACCTTTATACCACTTCGCAATTTTTTCAATCTCAGTATCTGCTTCAGGCGCGCGCCCTGCCAAAAATTGAAATACGTGTTGCATACCCTCAACCACGGATAGTGTGGAGTTTACCCCCGCAGCCGTTGCCTTTGATTGCAACCTTTGAGAATCATCCAACAATGTTTCTGCGCTACCGGCAGAGATGAAAAGCGGCGGAAATCCAGAGAAATCAGCGAGTAGTGGGCTAGTCAGTGGGTCATCAGCTTTACCTGATTCACCCAAAAACATAGCCGCCATCCCTTCGAGAATTGGGAGCTGTACCAAGACATCAGTGGCTGCATTGCTCGTTAGCGTTTCACCCGTTAATGCCATATCAAGCCAAGGAGAAAAGGCAATCACGCTGCCTGGTAAGGGTAATCCCAAATCGCGAAATTTGAGTACAGATGATACGGCAAGATTACCACCGGCGGAATCGCCGATTGTGGATATATTCTCGGGTTTTATGCCACGGCTCAGCAGTTCTTTATATACGGCAACGGCGTCTTCTAGTTGGGCTGGATAGGGGTTTTCAGGTGAAAGACGGTAGTCCAACACTACAGATGTAGTACCTAAAGCCTTAGCCATGTGGCCGGCAAGTTTACGGTGGCTAGAGGCGGAGCCAACCGCAAATCCACCACCGTGGGTATAAAGCAAGACTTTTGAGCTATCGCCGTCAACGGGAAGCGCCCAGATTGTTTCAACGCCGGCAACGGTTTCACTTTTGTAGGTTACGCCTTCTGGTTCTAGGGTGGCTTTTTCCCACTCGCCAAATAGTGCGCGTAGTCCATCAATTGCCATTTCGGGGTCTGCTGCCATGCGGTCGGCCCAGTCTTGATAAAGTGTCGCTAGGTATTCGGATTGTATTGACGGCATTTTTTCATCCTTTTTAATTGTGCTGAGGGAAGTTTAAGGGCGTAACGAAGACACTTGCGAGCAGTGAAGGTTTCGGCCCTACTCCAAGGTTTTTTTCTGTAAAAGAATCTCCTCGGAGCTTGTAAATAGGTCTGTTAATTTGATCTGTTAATTTGATCAGTAAAGGTCATGTTACGCAACCTATTGTCGTATGATCACAGTTTTGGCTTAGGCGCGCAACCTTGGTGCCAGCTAACGGTATTCAGAAAGTCAGCGAAGAAACAGAATGTACTAATTGAAGTCAAAAATGCTGAATTTATGATTAGACCTATGATAATGGTGTTGGATACCAGGAGAATTGTATCTAGGAGTATGGGTTTTAATAATTAGTGCCCAGAGTTTACCCTAAAATAATACAACATCTTTGGTAAATAGCTGAGGATCTTGTTTTTCAACTTCAATGTCGGCAGCTGATGATATAGGTAAAGAGATATATAAGGATGTTCCCTCTCCTTCAATACTTTTTGCATGGATAGATCCATGCAGCTGCAGCAACAAGGTTGAAGCGACTGCCAATCCTAACCCACAGCCACCAAACTGCCGAGTGGTACTCATGTCTTGCTGAGAAAATGGATCAAATATTTTTGTAATATATTCTGGCGCAATACCCACGCCGGTGTCTGTTATTTTAAAAATGGCTAGTTCTTCTGTCTCGCTGTGCTTTAAACTGCAAGAGAAATCTATTTTTCCCGTGGGAGTGAATTTAACTGCGTTATCCAAAATAATGGTTATTGCGCGCATGAGTTTATCTCGATCCGTTTTTATTTCGAGATCACCGCTATCAGACCAACAGCGAAAAGCTAGGCCTTTTTCTTCACACTTGCTTTCAAAATCCTTTCCTGCGATCTCTACAATATGGCGGAGACAAAATTTTTCTTGGGACATGGGTTCGGCGCCGGATAGCAATTTAAACAAGTAGAGTTGTTGGTCTAAAAACTGCCTTAAGACTATGGCTTTGTCATGAATACTCTCTAGCCCTGCTAAGTCTCTGAGACTGAGTGTGTCGCCTTCAACCTTCCTGCGTAATCGGTCTGAAAATCCATGAATTACATGTAAAGGTGTTCTCAGTTCATGTGACAAAGTAGCAAGAATTATTTCTTTCGTTTTATCTGCATGCATAGAGTCCTGTTCTAGCTGTATATTGAATATTCTTTGGTTCATTTCTCCTATTAGGACCGAAAGTGAATCTTTAATTTGATCAATAAATCCCGTTTCCTCTTGCGGATACTCGAATAGTAATGAGATATAGGGATAATTAATCTGGCATGTCCTCCCGGTTTCAATTATCCGTTGAGAAATGCGGCGATTTTCGATGAGATGTTCTTTAGCCGATGGATTGAGGAAATGTCTAAACTGATCGGTCTTATTTTCGATTAATAGGTTAGCCTTAATTCGAAGTGTATCGCATAGCGCGACTATGTGTTCCCCCAATTCCTGGATCGTTTGGATATCAGCGCTGACCTCCATAAAACGTATGATATCTCCAAGAAAACTACTATTCCCCATGGTCAGAACAGCAATATCACTGGCTTCATTTAATTCTCGTTTGAGCTGATCTTCGGCCTCTAACAGTGATTGAATCGAATTAAGGTTTTTGCTCAATAATTCAGCCGATGCCCCAACAGGAATCCAAAAGATTAAAAGAGCTTGTCCGTCCAAACGTACCGGTAAGTTCGACGGATTTCCCTCAACCAATACTGATCTTAATTCACCGGACATAACCCAATCAGAGGGATGACTATTTAATAAGGTTTCTTCAACAACATAAATTCTGGCGTTAGTGATTTCAGGGAGAGTGGACTGGGACTCGATATTAAAAGACCCGCTCAAACGCCTCACTAACTTTGAGTAATTGGAGTCACTATTGGCATCGTTTTCAAGAAACACAATACGGTCGTTACTACTTGATCTCATCTTCTTGGTAAACCTGAAATATACAGAAAACATTACTCTTAGGGTTAATGAAAAGTATAGATAAAATCACGAAGAAATCTTAAGTTTTTTTCTCACTATATTGGTTAGGCGCTAGCTAGTGCCCATCCTAAAACCGGCAATTTTCCAAAAATATTTCTTTCCCAGCCGGGCTACGGGCACCGAAGTTACACGAAAAATAAAATGTTGTCGCATTATGGTCATGTTGAATGTTTTGCAACCAAAAGTCGCTTATTTTGAATGTAGGTACCCCCGCAATTGCTTTGCGCCACTTAGATTAACGGATGGATCGATTACCCTATATTTTAGTCGGTATCGATTCTCACCAATCGAACCAAATTATAGGTGATTGCCGACGCCCATACATAAGCATGAAAACCTTCATAGCCTTTCCACAGCGCTTTTCCTAAGCCAAATGCACGCTTTAATTCTGAAATATTTCCTTCAACACCAGCTCGAAAGTTTTTTAACGCATCATACTTTTTTTGCTTTACGCCCATGTCATTCAAATTTATTCCTCTTTTTTTATGAAACACAACTCTCTTCACACCCAATTTGTTCCCGTCCTCTACGTTCTTTTTACTGGCGTAGCCACCATCCGACACAACGGTTGTTGGCATGCAGTCATAACGTTGTGCGTGAGCTTTTAAAATCGGTATGAACCTTTCTGCATCGGATGCATTCCCTTCCTCCACTGAAACATGTGTTAATAAACCGCGAGCATCGCTGGCTATATTTATTTTATGCCCGTATTGAACCTCTCGTTTATCTTTTACAATAATGTCCGTGTGCAGCTCGAAAAAACTAACGACCTTTTCATTCGAGGGCACATTCTCTTCTTCTATGATTCTTCTTTCCGTCTGGTCAATCACCATTAGCATTATATTGCGATAGTTTTCGATTTCCTCTAACCAGCTCAGTACTTGGGTTGTAGTATTATTGCTATCTTTTACTTTTTCAATTGCCTTGTCTACTT
Organism: Pseudomonadales bacterium; assembly: GCA_016765265.1. GTDB lineage: Bacteria > Pseudomonadota > Gammaproteobacteria > Pseudomonadales > DC-out160 > DC-out160. Next base: position 4,317 of record JAESQG010000337.1, read on the forward strand.
GCTTAACGACCATGTTGGAAAGAATCAACAAGTCTGGATAAAGCTCGTCTTTCTCGGCCTTTTTAGCATTAAAAATTCGAAATGCTAATGATTTTGAAGTTTTTCTAAAGTCCTTGAACCGTGTTTTTATACCGGTCACATTTTTACTCTTTGCTAAATATCGACTTAGCACTCTGATGCCGTCATCTAAAAGTTGACTATCGATCGGAGCGGCTATATTGCTCTTCACTACAGTACTGTCAATGCGAATCAAATCAGGATCAATATTTCCAACTTCAAAACCTCGTTGTGCCAACAAATCAAATACAGCGCATAACGTTATGGGCCGTATTCTTCGAATATTGGATTGCAATGTGGATTTGCTTGGTGAGTCGCCAACCTCTATTCGCGAGAACGTACGATAACTTAGTGAATCGGACAGGTAAAATGATAAAAGTTCATAGCTGATGCTGAGCATTTGTTTAAGCAGCATGCAGCGNAAAACACTTTCTATCGTCATAGCCCTACGTCCAGTCGATGGATCGCAACTACCNATGANNTCATTTTCTAGCAAGTCNAAAACTTCCGGGTATTCATCCAACAAGTTTGAAAGNTTTTCTAGTTGCAATCCACGCTCGTGTTTTGAATAAAAATCGAATATGCTTGTCTGCGCTGTGCGGGTTTCTCGCATGGTTTAAGCCCTTGGTGATTGTGATTTTTCGTCAAAAAAATTATATCAAAAACCAAGGGCTTTTTTATGTTTATTCCAATTTATTTGCTGATAATACAAAACCTTAGAAGTTTCAGGACGGGCACTANCTAGTTTGGTTAGGCTCTAGCTATATTGGTTAAGTAAATGAAAGCAACAGATTATTCAGAAAGAGAATTCTGGGTTATCACAAGTGAGGCGTGGCGACCGGCTCGGCTCAGCGAAAGCGTCTAGACAGAGTTAATCCAAACAGTCTTTTTTAATGTACAAACCGTCTTTAATATACAAACTGTCTTTAATATACAAACTGTCTCTAAATTCGACTGCTCTAACACCGCGGACTAAAATAGCGTAATGGTCTAATTGTAATCTTCGTTTTCCTTATCCCTGGGCTACAATTAGAAGAGGGTAATTAGTTATTTTAGCTGCCCTCACTTTGTCAATTTACGGTATTTAATAGCATAGCTACAGAATACCTATAAATATGCTGTAACAAAGAATGAAAATATG
>JAESQG010000338.1 GCA_016765265.1 Pseudomonadales bacterium
GGACAAGGCTGGGGAATGCAATCGGGAAGCAGCATAACGCGTTGTAACAAAGATAAGATAAACGACGGTTATAGTCGCCCCGTCATGTTCGATAACGAAGATCCCTTCTGCTTAAATGGCCAAAAACTTATACTGACCTCCGGCACCCATGGTGAAAACAATGCGGTATACCGCCGCGCGTCCGATACCTTCGAAAAGATCATCGCCCGCAAAGACAGCAAACTATGGTTTGAAGTGAAAAGAAAATCCGGTGAAACCGTCTACTACGGGAAAGACGAATCAGCTTGTTCAGATGTTGACGGCTCACGTCTTACTCCAATACCGCTAGCGCATTCCTTGATATTTGCACAAAGCCGAATGGAGGATGTATCCGGCAACTATGCCTCCTACTGCTACAGCACCGATAACACCAATGGTCAGCAAGTACTATCAGAGATTAAATACGGTGGCAATACAACGGCCAACCTTAATCACTATATGTCCATTAAGTTCAATTACCTTACTAAAGATAATCGATCTATTAGTTATGTGGGCGGCAAGAAATTCATCAAAAATAAGTTATTAACTAGTGTGACGACCCGAGTGAATGGAGCTGTCTTTAGTGAATATTTCTTAGGATATGATGCGCATCCGAATAATAGAAACTACGTGTTACAAGACATCATGCGCTGTGCCGCTGATAGGCTGTGTTTTAGACCTACCCATCTAGAGTGGGAGCACAGTCAGCTCGGATTTGATACCAATACGGAAAATACATTACAGCTATCTAAGGGTAGGGAGCACCAGGGGACGAATCGTGATTTCGACGGAGATGGTCGCATTGATTATATCTTGTGGGACGGTGGAACTAAGCGTTCACACGTTTTAACACACAACGGTACAAACTTTACATCAGTTAAAACCGATATGCGTCACTTGGTCGGTGGTTTTCTACGTTATGACAATAACAATAAATTTGATTATTTGGATACGTATTCAGACAGAGTAGTTGAATTTAACGGCAGTAATTTTGATACCTATCTAGGTGGCTTGAGCTCCTTAATACCAGACCGCGCTGAACTGGTCGTTGTTGATATTGACGGAAATGGCCATGATGATGTTTTGTTTAAAACTTCAATTCTTCGTACTCATCGTACTTTGGGCACCACGACAGAGTCGTGGCTCAATATTCATCAAAATGTGAGTGCAGACTTCAGCTCGAAAGGCGAGATAACCAAATCAGTCATCGGGAAAGAAGAAGGGGAATTACCTAGGCTGATGTCTGACGTTTTTATGATTGATATCGATGGTGATGGTCTTACTGAGGTGGTATATCACGCATTTGGATCCAATAAAATTCTTTACATAGACTGGAACCAAAAATCCAAAAAAATAGAGATAATCGATTCAGGTTTGTCGCCAGAGGGCTGGGGCACGAGTAATTTAGTGGGGGATATCAATGGCGACGGTTTGCCAGATTTGTTGTTGAAAACAGGAGGACAATGGCAGGTAAGATATCACACAGGCAATGGACTGAGCCAAAACTTACACCCGATACTAACTGACTTTGAAAAAATAAAATTAGTGGATTACAACCATGATGGCATGGTCGACATTCTAAGACCCGTAAATGGTAGTTACACAATTTATTACTCCAACGGTGACAGTTTTACCGACGGTGGAGATATCGGAATCCCTTTCAAAGAGCACACAAAAATTTACGATGCCAACGGTGACGGGAGTGTGGATTTGGTAAGGGGCGGGGAGGATTACTGGCTGATTAACTACGGTCTTGGCAAGCCCATTAGTCAGCTGGTCGCTGTGATTGATGGTATGGGTGCTCGTATCGATATCACCTACGGCAACATGTTAGACCAAGGCCTCTACACCCGATCCACAACCCCACCCGACATCCACGAAGTAGTGGACATACTCAGCCCCGCATGGTTGGTCCAAAACGTAGAAGTGAGCGATGGGCTAGGTAATACCCGTGGCTCTACCTATATTTATGGTGAAATGAAAACGCACGTTAAATACGGCAGTCTTGGCTTCAAGTATATTTGGGTGATTGACGACGAAACAGGAAAGCGCACCCTCACCGAGTACAGCCAAGACTGGGCCAATCGCTTACAAGGCACCATGGTATCGCAAAATATTTACGTTAAAGTNCCNTCNGGNCACCTGGGNTTNATNGCNAGAAAAGAGCAANTNTATGCATCACGGATTTATNAGACAGATTCCAGAATTCGCTACCCNATTCTCACCCAAACCACNGAGAAAGAATTCGATCCNATTAATTTCGGNGGNCAGTGGCTGTTCTTTGTNGCGCCNACANTATTAAAAACNACCACAATTGATTANACCTACGATGGCCTNGGTTGNGCTAATACNGCTANNACTTGTCAGTANNCTTCTACGGCCGNGGGNAANGTCACNTTTCAAAGNGTNACCGTTGATGAAGANGGNGGNNCNACTTACATCACNNAATCAACCAATACCTACGGCGCTGATAACATTAGNTCGTGGCGATTGGGCCGGTTAACCCATGCCAGCGTNGTCCACAAAATGCAAAATGTNACCGATGCTGATCAACAAACGGTGTCAGGCNATATCACAAAAACGTCCTCTTGGACCTATGACGGCTCAGGNCGATTAAGATCAGAAACCATTGAACCCGGCTCCAGTGTTGCNGTGACCAAAACCTATGATCGNGATAGTTTTGGAAATATTGAAATCACCACNGTAACAGGCACTAATGTCAACGGCTCAAGAGTTCACAAAACAGAATTCGACAGTACCGGTCGTTTTGTAGAAACAGAAACCAATACCCTGGGCTTCACGGTCACCCATCATTATGATTCGGTGTTAGGCACCTTGCTTGACTCGACCGAAGCCAATAATCTAACGAGTACTTGGAGTTACGATAGTCTAGGCCGCGAGATTTATCACCAAGCGCCAGATGGCGTGGCGAATACGACAGACTATGTCTTTTGTACTAGCACCTGCCAACAGATCGCCGGTGCAAACGATGCAGCCTATTATATTGAAAGCTGGCAAGAGGGCGGCACCACCTCTCGGGTTTATTACAATCCCACTCAGAAAGAAGTGCTAAAGCGCGCACAAGTGATGGGCGGTCAGTACAGTTATGTTGCCACCGAGTTCGATTCCAAGGGCCGCGTCCATCGCGTTTCAGAACCCTATTTTAGTAGCCCTCAACATTGGACGACCACCGAAACCTATGACCTCGTGGATAGGCCAACCCTTGTAAGAAATACTCAAAATGGGTTCACTGAATTCACCTACACCGGTTTGAGTACCACCCGTAAAAACCCCAAAGGTCAATTGGAGACGGTAGTCGTTAACGGTCGTGGAGACAAAGTCAGCGTGACTGATGCCTACGGCAAAACCACGCGCTACATAACCGATGCCGCTGGGCGCCTACGCTTGGTGATCGATTCAAACAACAATAAATCCAAAATCGAATACGACCTCCTGGATCAGCGTAAGCAACTGGACGATCCCGATAAGGGGTTATGGAAATACACCTACAATGGCTTAGGTGAGTTAGTCACACAAACAAATGCACTCAACGTAGTGACCTGTAATCAGTATGATGATCTTGGGCGTTTGATACGGCGTGTTGATGAGTTTGTGGGAAGCAATACCACCACCTGTGGTAGCGGCGAGAGTACCAACGATGCGCGCGCCACAAGCTGGGATTACTACGGCACCGGAGCATCCTCGGGTTCGAGAGGACAGTTGAGCTATGTGGTGGCCGCTGACGGGTATCTGGAAACCTACACCTACAACGCTTTGGGTCTGCAAACTAATGCCGCCATACGTATTCCCTCTCAGCATCAGGTGGGGGTGATCGAAGAGNTCAACACCACTCAAACCTTTGATGGATTTAGCCGAGTGGATACCATGACCTATCCCAGTGGGTTGCGGGTGAGAAATGAATACACCGGGCACGGTTTCTTACGCACAGTGTTTAACGACAGAAGTAATAAATACTATTGGAAGGCACAGGAAAGTACCGTGGATGCCAGGGGTCGGGTGAAAACCACCACACTATCCAANGGTAGTATGACGCTGGAACGAGAGTATTACGAAGACACNGGTTTCATTAAAGCGATTAAAGGNCGCAAGGGATCAGGNGCNGNCNATATTATCGANCANGAGTACCAGTGGGATGCCATNGGTAACTTTNAACAACGTATTCGTNANGTTTACAACGGGNGNAGTCCACAAGNGCATACAGNAAACATACGGTTACGATAATCTCAATCGCCTCACCAGTGTGAATTATTACGTCGATAGTCAGTACAAAGACAACCAAACAATGACCTACGACGACCTGGGTAATATCGAGACCAAAACAGGTCTAGGCACCTACGGATACTCAACCACAAATGGCCTCAACGGCACTTGCGCAGCAAAAACGGGTGCTGTTATTCCCGGACCTCATGCGGTGCGTAGTACCAGCGGCACTGGGGCCAGCTATTGCTACAATGCCAACGGTGACATGATCTTCGGCAAGAATCGAACTGTGACCTACACCGCATTTGGTAAACCCGCGACGATCAGCGCCAGCAACGGCCATAGTGCTGCATTTTATTATTCTCCTGGCCGGGATCTGGTTTATCGCAAAGACAGCAAGTTGATAGTACCCATCATATATGACGAATCCATGATACTCGTGCCGAAGGTGACCCATACCTATATCTTAGGTGGCTACGAGAAAGTGATCGACGGTGGCACGGTGAAAGAGCGTCATCTGATCGGCGGCGTGGTGTCAGTGACCGTGGAAAACGGGGATGAGAATAACCCCAGAGATGAATATTTATTTAAAGATCATCAAGGTTCCACCACCACAATCACAGACACCAGCGGCAACGTCCTTCAACGCATGGCCTACGATACCTGGGGAAAACGACGCGCCGCAGTGACGACCCATGATAGTGGAATCTCCTACGATTCATTGAGCCTTTCCGCCATTGAGATAGTGACCTTCGATGATAGATGTACCGGACGTGGGTACACCGGGCATCAGATGATCGACAGCGTCGGGCTTATTCATATGAATGGGCGAGTCTATGACCCTGAGCTTGGCAAGTTCTTGAGTGCGGATATTATTGTTCAAGAGCCGTATAACCCGCAGAGTTTGAATCGATATGCTTATGTGATGAATAACCCGCTGTCGGCTGTTGATCCTAGTGGGTTTAAGTCACAGAAGTTGAGTAAGTGGTGGGCTAAGAATAAGGGATATGTGCGGGTTATAGCCGCAATCTATATTGCAACTATTCCAGGAGTAGGTGCTCCCATTGCTGCAAACATTATGGCTGCTGCTGTGGCAGATATTGTAGCCACTGGGGGGGTTGATCCCACCAGTTTAGCCGTATCGATGTTTAGTGCGGGTGTGCTTAACCCCGCTATGAGCGGCGTAAAAGGTACAGCCTTGAGAATGTTGGGGCATGGAGTGATCGGTGGTATACGTAGTGACTTGACCGGTGGTAAGTTTGTGCATGGTTTTGTGACCGGTGCGTTGAATGAGTCCTTGGATAGAGTCTTTGATAAAATAGGAAGTGCGACTAAGAGTATTTTTGTTGAAGCTGCGGCTGCTGGTTTAGTGTCTGGTGCAATGTCTGAACAGATGGGGGGGAGTTTTAAGAACGGGGCGTTGACTGGTGGATTTGCTCGGTTGTTTAATCATCAAAGTAAGAAGCGTGCACAAAAGGGGAATGGCTATGGGGTTACTGACGAACAACGGCAATTAGTGGCTGGTGGCAAAATCCAAGAATTTTGGGAGTCCCGATTAGCGGCGGGTGATCCAGTTGCAAGAGCTGGATTGGCATCGCTAAACCCTGAAGGCGGTGTAGTTGATTATCTATTCGGTGGCACCAGTATCAATAATCGCTTGCAGGCATTCGCTAATGTGTACGCCGATGGTGCGTTGAACATTGACCAAGTTCGTGTTGATTTAGCGACAGCACATATTAATTTTACTGATGGTGATAGGCTGGGTGTTCGAGGGCTATTAAATCCTGGTCAAATAGCTGAATATCACCACCAAGTTTTTGACCGACATGGTTTGCCGCCTACTACGTTTGGCGGTACACCCTTTACTGGTGCGGTTGGTGAGGCTTGGGCCACAAGGCCTGTTTGGTGCGGAGGTTGTGATTGGAAATGAAAAAGATCTGGTTAATATTCGTTATTGTTTTGACCGCTATATTTGGAGCGCAGGCCATTACTTATGCTTTGTCGGATGTTGTTGAAATTAAATTGCGGCAGCATACGTTTTTAATTCCGAAGCATATTGCTATGGATCGAGAGAGTGTAATGCCTGATTGGCTGCTTAATATGAGTGGTTTGGATGATGGCTCAAACTCGACGCTTTTTCGGTTTGATGATCAGGAAGTTAAAGCGAGTGTGTCAACCTATCAGGTGGCTAGCAATAATCAATTTGCAGATGATATAGAAGTCTTGATGACCGCGTTAACGCCAGAAGAATTTAATGCGTATATAGATCCAAATGATCACACTATGCTAAGGGATCTATGGCAAGCAAAAGGTTCCTATAGGAACCGTAAGGTAGAGCCTGCCGAAATACCTGGCTGGTTTAAGGTTTACCGTACTGTAGAGTATCCGAATAGTTGGGCATTGCTTAATCAATTTCCCGATTCTGAAAAACAGGTGCCTGAAAAGACTCAAGATTTTTGGGTTGCACATTGCCTTATGCAAGGCCCAAAAGATAAAAGGGTTGGAAGTTGTCGTACGCACGTGTTGATTGGCGATATTGTGGTTGAGTTCAGTATTTCTGATTACAATTTACATTTGCTTGATGAAATAAAAGCGTTTGTAAAAAGTCAAGTGCAAGAATGGGAGCAGTCGTGAAGGAAAAACTAGGAAAAACTAGGGACATGCACTGCTTAAAAAGATAAATTCCCACTTAAAGAAACCTAGCTAAATTAAAGCGAACCGGTAGGCAGCCGCTAAGATTACGTTAATGCTGGGTTGGTAAACATCAAATTAAAACGATTTTTCGATATAGGGAATAATAAACAACCCGATCATCATTCTTCCGGAAAGAGGTATTCACGTGAGGTCATCGTCACGAGTAAATTTATTTCAAAGGAAAAATAAATTTGGAGAGAGGAGGTCAGCCGGTATTGGCAAGCTCTTTTCTTCTTCGCGCTTTGCCAAACCGACCAACGTAAATTCTTTCAAACTCTGTAGCGTTGCGTAGCCAGCTAGTTTTATCCAGTTGAATACGCTGCAGTATGGAAGGCATATTAATCGGAATTGCGCCTCGCTTATCGGGGCAAATAATTCTTCCTGTGTAATCCACAAGTTCCAAGTAATCATGAAGTGAAAATAAGATGCCATTTTGTTCTGTGTTTTTAACGGCACCTTCAAAAGTAGCGAGTGGTTTTAGAACTTGATTAAAGTGAAGCAGAATATTCTGCTCGGTTTGTTCTTCGATCGCTCTGCTTAACTGAAAGGAGGGATTGATACGTTCCTTGATGCTGGTATGACTAGATTCTTCTGGTGTTCTAGCCATTTTTGCCCTTACTGGATTAAGGTCCACGTAAGTCATGCAGGAGAGTAAAGCCTCTTCTGACAGTAGCGCCTGGGACTTAAATCGAGATTCCCAGAAATGGCCTGTACAGTTATCTTCTTTGTTGGCTTGACGGGCTATGGGTTCATTGAGGCATTTCATAAACCAGCTTAGATCTGTTAGACGATGACGGTATACTTCAACACAATCTGTGACTGATTGTAGCTCTGCAGGGCATAGGGTCTCATTCGCACACCAGCGTTGAATGAGTGTGGGACCTTTGTATAAACAGGTCCATCGCTCAATGATTTGGGCGGCACTAAGGGATTCTACGTCGCTAGGGTTTAGTTTGATGATGAGGTGCATGTGATCGTAGTTTTTATCGGTGAGAGAATCTGATCCGCAAAGAAATGCTCGCCTAACGCAACGCGAGACTACGTGGTAATAAGGCGTGTCGCTGATTGATACAAGTTGCTTCCTAGCCTTTGTCAATTTGAGTTCCTGTTGGTGTATCGATTATACAGTGGTATATACAGTAGTTTGGGCAGTGTAAGGTGTGTTTGGATATAATGCTAGGTTTTATTAATGTTGAGCAGTTGTCCATAGTTATTAAGAGTGCCTGTCCTTTTATTGCTTTTTTATTGCTTTTTTATTGCTTTTATTGATAATGAGCCGCTTCGCTACTGTGCGGCTGACGCCACACTATTAGCAGGAAAAAGTGATTTGAAAACAGTTGTATACAAAACAGCTCGCGTGATAGAGTTTAAAGCTATTGCACTTAGTGCTATAGTTAAAGAATGAGCTAATTAATGAGAGTCTTTAAAACACGCTGGTTTAACCGGTGGGCGAGCAAGGAAAAGCTGAATGACCGAGCTTTGATCAAGGCGATTGAGGAAATGGAGGCTGGGTTAGTTGATGCTGATTTAGGTGGGAACGTTTATAAAAAACGGGTGGCTTTACCGGGGAGAGGAAAAAGCGGTAGCGTAAGAACCATTGTTGCATACCGTATTGAAGATAAAGCATTTTATATGTATGGCTTTGCGAAGAAAAAACGAGCCAATATCGACGATGAAGAGTTGAAAGTGTTTAGGGTGGTGGCGAAAGAATTGTTAGGCCATGATGACAAGAAGTTAGACCATTTAATAAATAAAGAGGAACTGTTCGAGGTATTGAGCGATGAGTGATATTAAAGATGTAATGCATGAAACAGCAAAGGGTCAACATAAGGTCGGTGGTTTAAGCTTAACAACGATGAGAGAAATCGATGCACTTCGCTTGCCCCCTATAAAGAAATATTCAGCCGTTCAAATTAAGCGATTGCGAGTAAGAAACAAAGCCAGTCAGTCGGTGTTTGCAGCCTTTTTAAATATGGCTCTTCAGCAGAATTTGTG
>JAESQG010000339.1 GCA_016765265.1 Pseudomonadales bacterium
CCCGGGGTTGGGTACGTGAGGAGAATTATCTATTAAACGGTGGAGTTGGTTTCTGCCGCATAGCGGCTTCGTCCAACAATGAAGGTAAGGGCGGTGAGAACGGCAACAACTTTCTGACCAATCAATATGGCGGTGGCCCGATCGAGTTTTTTAAAATTCAGGAATCAAACAAGAGTGAATGGACCCTTCACCTTCCACTTTACGAGCCAAGGTATTAATGGCTAATTCCGCCTCTTCCAATTTGAAATTGTGGGTATGCATTTTGTGCAAAGGCACCTCCCCCTTTTCAATCAAGTCTATTGCATTCTGATACCCTTTGGTAGTTACACCTATGGCGCCCTTGATGGTAATTTCCTTCATTACAATCCAATCGCTAACAAACCCTTCAACAGGCTTAAAGCCTTTAACCCCCGCTAACACAATAGTCCCACCCGGCTTCACATAACCTAGCGCTTCTCTAACAGGTTCAGTCGCATAAGAGGTCACGTCAATAACAACATCTGCCCCACCATTTGAATATTCCCGGATCTTCGTCGCGGCATCTTCGTTTTGAACATCAATGGTATAATCCGCACCGAACTCTTTCGCCACCGCCAGTTTCTTAGCGTCTGCTTCTAGACCCGTTACTATAATCGTTTTAGCACCCACTGCTTTACAGGCTATAACGCTGGACAACCCCCTTTGACCAGGCCCCATAATCACTACAGTGTCTCCTGGTTGCGTTTGCGGTATTTCCACAGCCCACCTAAATCCTGCACCAAGAGGATTAAAAATAACGGCAATTTCGGCTGGGATATCTTTACTCATTTTATGTATTACCGCATTCTTATCGATAAACATATATTGGGAATAAGCTCCCCACAATCCATGCTGATCTTTAAGTGGAATATAAGAATAGATCCGCCGACTGGAACACAAATGATAACTTCCGGTTAGACAGGTTGAGCAACAATGGCAAGCAATCATGGTTTCCACTGCCACACGGTCACCCACATCAACTCCCCATCGTTTAGCCGCGTTATCACCAATCGCTGCGATAGTTCCTAGTGGTTCATGGCCGGGGATGACGGGCATTGGTGTGGCTAGTACGCCTTCAAATTGTTCATAATCGCTACCACAAATTCCACAGGCTTCGATTTTCAATATTGCTGAATCGGCATCTATTTGAGGAATATCTAGCTCTTGAGGCTCTAGCTTTAACGGGCCAGTTTGAACCATGGCAAAGGTCTTTTTAGGTAAAGTCATAACAGTCCTTCTCTTATAGTTAACTAAGGTTTCGGGTGCCACACATATATCGAAACTAAGCCCATACCCCAAACATGTCCAGCAAATCCCTCACTATTAATGAGCAACAAAAATCCTGTCTTGTGCTAGACCCCAGGAGTTAACTGGGAGTAGTATCCTTTGTGAACTAGTCCTAAGAATTACCTAAATTAATTAGTATGGCTATCTGTTCCCAAACCCTAAATTCGCTCAAGGAGAAAATACATGAGTGCTAACAAAAAAAGTGCGAAGGACGTGATTAAACCCCTGTCCATAGAGGAAGCAAGTAAAAGGGCAAATGAAATCGGTCTACCTGGTCAGAGCCAGCTTGCATCGACCCTGAATGATGCCGAGCTGCCCGCCACCGAAGGGGGGCTTTCATCCCTCAATGTATTTCGAGTTTTCCTACACCACCCAGCACTAGCAAAAGCACTAGCTGATACATTAATGATGCTACTGGGCAATGGTAATGTCTTGGATCCACGGTTACGCGAATTAATAATAATGCGCATTGGATGGCAAACCGGTTCCAATTACGAATGGACTCAGCATTGGAAAGTCGCATTGATTTTTGGTTGCACTGAGGAAGAATTGCGAGGGCTGCGATCCGATTGGAAACAAATCACTTCATTAAATGAAGCTGATCGAGCAGTGCTAACTGCAACGGATGATATGCTGGAGCACGGACGAGTGCTACCCGAAACACTACATCTTATAAAAGAGCATGTGGGTGCCGAAGACCAAATGTTGGAAGTGGTAGCCGCCATCTGTAATTGGCGCACTTTTTCTCAGCTACTGTTGACCTTTGAAGTGGAACTAGAAGAAGGCGTCGAGTCCTGGCCACCTGACGGTCTAGTGCCAAGCAATGCACCTTAGGACCAGCACCTTAGGACAGCCACCTAATACATCTGAGGGGAAAGCCCCTTAGATGCAGAGTCTATAGACTGGAAGGTATTAAACAGGAGAGATCAGATGAGTAATTCCAACTACACCGATATGCTACGTAAAATGTATCCGCAAGTTCCCTTTCAAAAATTACTAGGTGTAGAAGTACTAGACGCAGCAGACGACTACAGTAAAGTCCAAATAAAATTCAGGCCAGAATTAGCAGGTGGTGGCGACGCTTATCATGGCGGTGTAATCAGCAGTTTGGTGGACTTAACGGGCGCACTTGCAGTGTGGATGGGCCACGATGTAGAAAAGAAAGGAATGAAGGCATCCACAGTATCGCTTAACGTACAGTTTCTCGGGGCCGCCCTGGGAGAAAATATCGTTGCCGAGGGGAGATGTATAAAACGCGGCAAAGAACTCAACTTCTGCAATATAGAAATTCACGGCGCCGATACCAATAAACAAGTTGCCAGTGGCTCGATTGTATATCGCATTGCAAAGTGAGGTGATTTAAATTTTTATACCGTAGGATGAAGAAAAAGATAAAAACGAGTTCATTACGCCTAACACTATCGACGTGTGCTGGCACCCCTATCGAGAGTTGAAGTTTGCAGATACCATTCAGCACCCAGCGCATGTGACATTCTTCTCAATGTCGTCTTCTGCTCTCGTCTGCATCTAAACCCCCGAGGCAACTGCTGGGACAACTCTCGCCGATCTATCCGCGATCGTCTATCGGTAAAAATACAGTGGGTGGCAGCGAGGCTACGGGACCTAGAAGCACCGTGTATGTCTACTCCATTTAGCAATGATTTTTTATTGCCACTATTAGATGTATTTTTTCGTTTCTGATATTTTAAATTTGCCATATAAATACTCATGGATATATCAATCTAGCCGAGCGTTAATATAGATTTAAACGGTCAACGCTTCCACTTCCAAATGTTACGCCCATGTGTGTTTTTGTAAGGCCGGTGACCTCAGAAATCTCAGTTGGGCGTGGAAAAGAGGGGCAAGTGATTGGCCTGCATAGAAAATATCGAAACTTCATGGCTCTTCTCCGCTTTAGTGAGGTAAAAAAGGAGAAAAGAGGTGCTAAAGCCACATCAACCTGTTGATATATAAGGTCTCTTACGCCTTTACAAGTCAATAGATAAATGAGCCTTAACATCTCCAGCAAAATACTGAGTCTTCCGGGGCAGCTTGTCAAACACGCCCAGCACGATTTATCGCAACAAAAGCTAATCATTAGTTGCAAGCGTGATCGTCGCTACCGAGTGCTGGATCCGCTTAATGACCAGCCTGCAGTGGTCAACCGTTATGTCAGCCGCACAATCCGTGACTTGCCATTGTGTGGTTATGATTGCCACCTTGAAGTTGAGTTGGCCCAGGTGATTGGCAAAGATGGAAAGCGTCGAATGGAACGCTGTGAATTTGTTGACAAGGGCAGTCGTTACACTTTGCGTCTGTGTCGGCTAGTAAGTGGTTTATGTCGCCATATGAGTATTAAAGCGGTCTCTCAGCATTTAAAAATACGCTGGGAAACGGTTAAAAATATGGATAAGCATTATTTGGAATCTTCACTACCTGCTTTAGATCCTACCCAGTTAATCGACCTGAAATATATCGGTGTCGATGAAGTGGCTAGAGCAAAAGGTCACGACTATATGACCGTTGTTTACGACATGGTTGAAGGGCATTTGATTTGGGTTGAGGCCGGACGAACGGCTGAGGTTTTCTCCGGTTTTTTAAAGCAGCTGCCCAAAGAAACCGCTGAAAATATAGAGGCTGTTGCAATGGACATGGGGCCTGCGTATCAAAAATCAGTCCGTGATTGCTTGCCCAATGCAGACATTGTTTTTGATCGCTTTCACGTTATGAAAAACTACAGCAAAGCACTGAGCAACCAACGCCGGATAGAGTTTAGGAAGGCGGATAAAGCCGGTAAAGATCTACTGAAAGGAACGCATTACCTAGTGCTAAAAAATGCCGACAAGCTAACTGAAACACAAACAAAAAAACTGCAGCGACTGCTGGAGAACAATTCAAACCTCAGCACGCTGTATGTTATGAAAGAGCAGTTGCAAGCACTATGGGAGTCCTCAACGTTTGAAGCAATGCAAGAACGCCTGGAGGCATGGTGCAAGATGGCGGACGAATCAAGCATGCTCTATTTGAAGAAATTCGCAAAGTCGCTGAGAAGACATAGCATTGGTATTTGTAACTACGCCAAATACAACCTGACCAGTGCGAGAATTGAGGCTGGCAACGTTAGTATCGGGATGATTCGCAAGCGTGCTAGAGGTATCAAGGATACCGAGTATTTTAAACTGAAAATCAGGCAATCATCCCTGCCTGATGATCAATCCATGTTCTATCTTGATGGGTGAGCTCACTCACTAAAGCGGAGAAGAGCCTTTCTTTTCTCGAACGGATGTGGCGTGATTATAGCGCTTAT
>JAESQG010000340.1 GCA_016765265.1 Pseudomonadales bacterium
CAGTCATTATGATACTTGACCCGTATTTTTAGGCTCTCCCCCGTGTTTATCCTACGACACTAATTTGGTAGTATCGCGAATTATTTGCTAAATCGTACGATTTTAATTTGGTAAATAATATGATGTTAATTTTGCGCGCTACACTAAAGAACGGCACACTTGAACTCTATTCGTCTCCCAGTCTACACCTTGTAGTAACTTAGCTCTTGGATCGCCCCATCGATCACTATTCTCAACGAAGATATCACGTCTTCGTAATGCATCTTGAAGCCTATCTAAAAAACATATTATGTAACCTCTTTTTGTAATTCGCCCTTCCTTGTCGAAAATTAATCTTTCCCATGGTTTGGTGATAAAGTCTATTGGAGGAGCTTCCAAGAATTGTTTGCGAGTGATCCCCTCTGATTGCAGATATTTAAAGGCTTCAAGCACCGTCGTACCTGCAGGTACTGATTCAAAGGAAATATGTTGAAGCAATCTTGATAAAAAACGTCGTACCCGGCCATACTGTGCAATCATTTCATCATGAAAATTATCTCCGGGCGGACGTGCTAGTTCATTTACTGTATCGATAGAATTTGATATTTTATCCCTTGAAATAAGAAAAAATATGCTTTCCCTCAGTTCTTCATCTCGAATGCCGTCACTTAGCAATATTGAGCAAACCCGGGCTAATGATAGAGCCGATTTATCTAAATCTTTCAAGGTTCGTAATCGATTTTTTCGGCCTATCTTTTTGGCTTCACCTGAAATACTCGTGATTAATAGATCTAAAACATCCACGGCTTCATCAAGAGCGATCGTTTCATACGACTTGACGAACGCGACTAATATAGCAATGCGTTTATCCTCTGGCATCCTAGCAATATTGTACGCTGAAATAATACTAGCGTGTCGCGCTATGCTTTTCATTCTTACTGGCGGAATATGGGAGAAGTCGAGCTCACTCATGCCAAATCCCCGTAATTCCTGATAGCGGTCAATGGCTTCGTTGAATGCAGGTCCACTAATGGAAACCGGACCTCTCCGGAAACGATCAAAACGAGTAGATCGTTGGCCATCAGGAACCTCAAGAATTGATTCAAGAGTGGATTTTTGCTTAGAGGTCGGCAACGAGGATAAACGCCGCCATAGTCGATTCGATGCCCTGTCACGTATTTCAGATATTAGTCGTGTCAGCGTGCTGGCTCCGGGTAGAAGGATCTTATTTTGAATTAACCATGAGGTTGCAAAGTCGAAACTTAAACTCGGCCTTTCATTGCTAATCCATGCGCGTGAGTAAAGTAAGCGGCTTAATCGAAATGACCAAGGTCGTGCACCAAACTCGTGGTAGTCATATTGCTTACGAATTAACGCGGAGTGTTCTCGCTTGGTGGTCTCTCTTTTCGCATATGTTTTTAGAATAGCCATATCCGTGATGGCAAGTTGTCTCGCAATAAAGATTTTAACATTGGAGGGGGCCAGCTCAGGCTCTAATAAAAATGCACCAAGAAACCTAACGCAAGTCGATTGTGATCGCCACGTCGCCCGTTGATAAAAGTAAGATCAGATTCATCAAGATGAAAATAACGTGCCAATTGTATTTCGTTCGGCTCACCAGAAAACTTACCATAATTCGCTTTCTGTTCTTCAGTCAAAAAATCTACTGGCATAGACTGCCCCAACGTCAGATGATGGCTAAAATCAAAAGAACTTAATGTCTACAATGTTATAAGTTTGTGGACATTATAAAAGGCCTGACATAAACTGTCTATTAATTCGTATAAGCACTAGTTTATGGACACGTAGTCTATAAAACGACTTAGGAGACAATTTTGCCATGAGACTCTTTGGTTATGCGCGGGTCTCAACGAGCCAGCAGTCTCTTGATGTGCAGATGAAGGCGCTCAAGGCTGAAGGCGTTAGAGCCAACCGCATTTTTACTGACAAGGTATCCGGCAGCCACGTGAATCGCGAAGGACTCCAGATGCTGCAGTTAAAAATTGAGGAAGGTGATGCCATTCTGGTAACAAAGCTCGATCGACTCGGGCGCGACACGGCAGATATGATCCAACTCATCAAGGAGTTCGATGAAATGGGTGTAGCAATCCGGTTTTTAGATGATGGGATTAGCACTGAGGGGGCAATGGGCAAGATGGTGGTTACTATTTTGTCGGCAGTGGCTCAGGCTGAACGTCAGCGGATACTGGAGCGAACAAACGAAGGTCGCCTGGAAGCTAAGGCAAAGGGGGTGAAATTTGGTCGCAAGCCCACTGTGGACAAAGATAAAGTGCGAGCTCTGCACAACCAGGGAGTCGGAGCCACCGATATCTCAAGACAGTTAAAGATAGGTCGTTCTACGGTCTATAAAGTGCTAGATATGAGCCAATAACTGATTCAATGAAGAATAGGAGGCTAACCATGAGCCAAGAACAATCGAAAGACGCACATGAGTATGAAAACCGCGAGGCCGAGAAGCTCGCTCAAGAGCTTGAAAGCCCGTTAGGTGCTCAAAAGCTTGGTGATGAAGCTTACGAACTGGTAAAGAA
Organism: Pseudomonadales bacterium; assembly: GCA_016765265.1. Lineage (GTDB taxonomy): Bacteria > Pseudomonadota > Gammaproteobacteria > Pseudomonadales > DC-out160 > DC-out160. Next base: position 2,529 of record JAESQG010000340.1, read on the forward strand.
AGAATTAGCGAAAAAGGGGAAGCAACCTTAAATTATGTCGCGTCCACAAATGTTCCTAGTAGCTGGGGTTAACGGCTCCGGCAAGTCCAGCTTCACACGAAATATTATAAGAAAACACCCCGCCCTTAAAATCATCGATCCCGATGCCATAGCCAAAGACATGACGGGTAGCTTTGCTACAATTGACTCCGAAGCCTTAGGTGCCGGTAAGAGTGCACTTATGATGGTGCAGCAATGTATAAATGGCAATCAGTCTTTTATCGTTGAAAGCACTATTTCAGGCCGTGTTTATTTACGTTACCTTGAAATGGCCAAAAAAGCTGGGTTCAAAACTATATTGGTGTATGTGGCGCTAAAAAGCGCCGAAATGAGCGCCCAGCGTGTTGCAAGCAGAGTATCGAGGGGCGGACATAACATACCGATGAATGACATTAATCGTCGATACCCTAAAAGTTTTCAGAACCTTAAAGCACATTTAAGGCTTTGTGATCTTGGATATATTTACGATAACAGTAATCACTACAGCCTTATAGCCAGTTACCGCAATGGAATTTTATACCGACAAAACGAGTTGCCCAACTTTATTCAGTCTTATTTATAGAGCCAAACAACTACCTCTATCACTGAAGAGTTTTTGAAACAGAGTAGAATATTGCATTTTTTCTAAAAGAATTCACTTTATTGTTTTGGCTCGACAGAGTGACGAGCTTAGCGTACGTTTTCGTTCCATTGGGCTTCACACCCCGTAAGAGAAAATAATCTACTCGATACCGGAACAACGAGAAAACTTCGCCTTTCCTTTTCCATGCAGTACGCCAATGAGCTGTGGCAGGCTGATACGATGTATGGCCCCTCTATCAAACAGAGTGACGGGAAATGNNNTCANAANNTTTCTTATCGCATTCATAGATGATGCTAGTCGTGTCATTACCCATGGTGAATTCTTCTATCGTGACAATACAGAGAATATGATTGATGCTTTCAGAACGGCTCTGTATAAGCGCGGCAAACCCGATCGACTCTATTTTGATAACGGCTCAAACTATAAATCCACTGAGATTCTACAGGCCTGCTTAAGACTTGATATTCGACTGTCTCACGCACCGGTGAGAGACGGTGCAGCAAAGGGTAAAATCGAGCGCTTCTTCCGTGGCTTTCGCGACCGGTTTCTCACTCAGCATACTGAATTTAGCTCTCTTCAGGATCTTAATAGCAAGACCCACGATTGGATTGAGAACCAATATAATGCTAAACATCACACCGGTATCCAAATGATCCCCACCGATCGTTTCGCCCTGGACCTTGATCGAATTACCTTTTTAACCGACGACAAATACGCCGAAGAGATCTTCTTTGTAGAACAAAATCGCAAAGTGAGTAAAACCAATGTATTTTATATCAACTCACAGAAATACGAATGCCCCGTTGATCTGCGCGGCAAGACGATTCAAGTACGTTACAGTCGAAATCACCGAAATCGATTCATCGTTTTTTACGACGACAAACGTATGGGCGAAGCATCCCTTCTCAACCCACATCAAAATGCCGATCAAATCAGAGAGCAATACCAAAAAAATACGCGAGGTGAGGCATGATTAAAAGTACCTTCGGCATTACTAAAGAGCCGTTCAATCGATCCGAGCCTGAATTACTTTCCCAGCAGAAAGAGATTCTCAAGCTTATTAAAATCCATTCACAGCATGGCGGCTTCTCTGTTATTATTGGGAACGCTGGTGTGGGCAAGTCAGTATTACGTGAGCATATTGAGAAGTTGGACAAAGAACGCGATACCGTTGTCGCTTCATTCTCCCAGACCATGCATAGCTACATCAACATACTCAAACAGTTGGCAGAGTCGTTTAAAATTGATGTGCCAGTGAAGTCTTTAGAGAAGGAATTAATTCACACAGCCTATCGTCATATCAAAGATAGGAAAGTGCTTTACACACTGATTGATGAAGCGCATTTGATGGATATAACGGTCCTGAGAAAACTGAGATTGCTGTTCGATCGTTTTCCTAAAAAACATAATCTAGTTCTGTTCGGCCAGAGAGATTTACTTTATTATTTATCGATGAATGTAAATGAGGATATTAAAAGCCGAATCACCTATTCCGAAAACATCTTCCCGCTTAATGATGAAAACCTTGAGCAATACATGATGAGAGAGCTAGATGCAGTGGGTTTAGGGCATCATACCTATGACACCGCTTCAGTCGAACTCATTTTAAGATCGGCACAGGGTAATCTTAGACTCTGTAGAAACTTAAGTTATAGCAGCCTTATCGAAGCCTGTAGAGCAGGAAAACGCACCGTAACAACCACACACGTCAATAACGTGTTAGTGCAGCCACATTGGCGTTCCCATGAGGAACTGATCAAGCAGCAGGTGAAGTCATGACGATGAGATTGACGCAACTTAAAACTCACTGGAATGCAGATGAAGCCGAAACCATCATTGATTTTTTAGATGATCTTCGGGACGTAATTGTGACCTCGTACGCTCAGGAGATTAAAGAGGAAAAACAAAAGAGAACGGATGGCCAGGACGATTATAACCGCGAGAATATTGATGATTCCGATATTATTTAAGTAATCATAAAAAACCTATTAAAAGGAGCTGACGCTCCTTTTTTTACGCCTGGTACTTTTCAAATTACCAAAAGCATCACTCTAGAGGGAATTGAAGGGTGTCATTTGTAGATTTCCAAAACTGTCGCACTCATAGAAAACGGTATCAGATCG
>JAESQG010000341.1 GCA_016765265.1 Pseudomonadales bacterium
TTTTGCCTAATGGAGGCAGACTATACATAGATTCTGGATATCATCCCGAGTACGCTGCACCAGAGTGTGCCGGTCATCCCAATGAACTCGTCGCTCATGTAATGGCCGGTCATGAAATTGTCGCATCGATTGCAAAATCAATGGAGCAGCGGCGTGATATAGGTGCCGTGCGTATTTGGCGCGGTAACATTGATTATCGCACCAAAGCATCCTGGGGCAGTCATCAAAATGATCTCAGCGATCATAAGACAGATCACCACATAGCGAATCTACTGCCCTTTTTGGTCAGCCGCGTCATCATCGGTGGTGCCGGGGGCTGGATACCTACCGGCCTTGGATTGCAATTTTGTCTGTCTCCCAGGTTAATCCAATTTCGCGACGTGGTGAGCGAAGATACGCAATATCATCGACCGCTGATCAACATCCGCGATGAGCCCCACGCCGAGCGCTATTATCGAGTTCACTTGATCTGTCGGGACAGTTTGATATCCGAACGAGCAGAACGTTTGACCATAGGTCTGATGCGATTAGTGTTGCGCTTGAGTGACCTCGGAATTGATCTTTCTAAAGAGGTTCAATTGAGTAACCCTCTAAAAGCGCTGCGCGCTATCTGCCTGGATCCTAGCTGCCAACGAAGAGTTCTCCTTAACAATGGCAAGGGAATGACAGCAATAGAAATACAGCGGTACTACCTAGCCCATATCGAAAAGCACCTCAAATCGCTTCCAGATTGGGCAGCAGAAATCCTTGAAGAAGCCAAACTGACCCTCGACCAGCTGTCTATCGATCCCTTGAACTTGGTAGGGATCTTGGACTGGCCGACTAAACTCATGCTCTTTCAAAGTCAATTACCGCAACAGAGTTGGGATCAACTACAGTCAGACTCGGAGTTGATTGAAACAGTGTATGAATTTTGTGGCGATACCAATGTACACAAAACCGAAGGCGAACTCCATGCACTGAGCAGCGACTATTTATTGAAACATACTCGAGATGTGTGCGAACGTAAAAGAGATGTTCAGCTGAGGGATAAAGGCGGTATCGCCTGGGTCGATGAGTTCGCCAACTTACGCAACCGGATGTTTTATCTTGATGTACTGTTCTCCGATCTCGAGAATACACTTTGGCAAGAGTTTGCTGATCACTCGGTTAATCAAATCAGTACCGAAACCGTTCAACAAGCCGTCAACCAACCTCCAACCACAACCCGAGCAAAACTGCGCGGTGAGCTGGTGACCGAGCACAGTGGAGACCCGGATTATCATGCTAATTGGACCCATGTGACTGGCCCTGACTCGATTGTAGATTTGAGTGACCCTTTTGCAACGCAGGCGACAACGAGTGATAAATCTATGGGTATAAGGGATCGTCGTAACCGAGTACAACGTGGAATAAGGGCTGAGTTTGTTGAACTCCTGACTTCACTCCCTTTTTCATCTAAGTATGTGATTTAATTAAGATCAGCACTTGCAATTAGGCACTACAATGCTTATCGTTCAACCGATTATGAAGGGGGAGGTGTTACTTAACTTGGTAGGCTGTTGTTGAGGGTTTCAGGCCTAATACCTGATAGATTTTCTCCGCCTTGGGACTCACCGAAGAGGGCATGGCGTAAACGGATTTGGTTTTTCTATCCTCCAGTAAGCTCACTTGAACATGAGCAAGCTCTCGTCTAATCACCTCTGGCGATAATTTCTGGTACTGCAACGCTACCCGATACTCCAAATGACGCACACAACAAAATGCCATAAAGGCAATGGCCAGGTGAGCCCGTATTCTGGATTCATTCCAGTGATAAATCGGACGCACTTTCAAATCATGCTTTTGAATACGAAAAGATTCCTCAATATTCCACAGCCCTCGGTAATGCTCTAATACCGTCGCTGTGTCAGTGTCAGCGGTGTTGGTGATAACACCGTGCAAGCCATCCCATTTTGCGCTTTCTGCGATGGCTTCCTGGTTGATGGTGATCTGCCCGAGACTGGGCACATTGAGGTATTTTTTATACCCTGAAGAGGCGATGAATTCTTTTGGCTTTTTCGATTTAGATAACTTCTTTCTTAATTTAACAATCGCTTTATCTCGATCATGCTTGTCTTTGTCTGCCCGCTTTTTACTGTGGCTCACAATCATTCTACGCCCCTTCGGGCGATCAATGATGAGTGTTTTGATCTGCTCATTCAGATCAGTATAGTGGTCGGTCTGCAGAATTTGTTCTTTGAGCGCTTTGCTTTGGGTCTTTAACCGGGTCCCCACCACGTACTCAATGTTGGCCTCCTCTAAGGCGGCTAAATTTGTTTCGTTAAACAGGCCTCGATCGGCAACAAAAACCACCCGCGAAATCTCGAATCGTTTCTTTAAACTCTCTAAGATAGGAACCAGTGTATGGCCTTCAAACATCGCTCCAGGGAACACCTCATAACCCACCGGTAGCCCTTCTTCGCTGACCAGCAGCGCTAGTAGCACCTGCGTCTCGTTTGCCTTATGGTCTTTGCTAAAGCCTTTTTGACGCAAGGCATCGGGCTCAAAAGATTCAAAATACAAGGTGGTGCAATCGTAGAACAAGACATCCAGTGAGCCGCCTAACATCTGAGTGGCCGCTTCACCTGCACAGCGTTGAATCTGATCGATGGCCGCCTCATCCAGGGCGTCCATCATTTTATAAACCGAATTTAAATTTAACTGAATACCAAAGTCTCTTTCCAGCAAATCCACTGAAGCCCGCTTGCTGGTTGGCTGTGCTATACGGGCTAGCGTAATGTCTTTGAGTATCCCCCGTCTTTTTCCAAAACGCTTTGATTTTCCCCAGACAGAGTCAAAACCCAGTTGCTCGTACACCGCACCAAAGACTTCATGGATACCGGTCACCGATCGCTGGACTTCTTTGAGGTCTCGAAGATTAACATTCAACGCTTGTTGTGCGCTGACCTTAGGCTTTTTCTTGGCATCGATCGCTTGTTCAGCGGCTTGCTCGGCGGAGAATAAATTACTTTGATGCTCTTGCTCTAATTGGGCTCTAACAAACTCGCCCACTTCCCTAAGTTTGACTAATTCGGCATCATTCATCGCAATGCCTACATGACGCAGAATTTTCTGGCGCACCTTATCGCCTACACGTACAGATTCCACTATCTGAACCGATTGGCGGGGACTATTGGGCGTTGACTTCACTCGTACAAACATAGCGGGAACACTAGCATGCCCGCTAACATTAAGCAACATATATATTTTACTAGGCACTACAAAACGATTTCTAGAAAAAACACCTAAACATGCGCCCTACAGACACGCTGATACCTTAAAGTGAGTGAAGTCGGGAAGACCACAGCCTAGATGCAGTAATAGGTGAGGTAGGGGATGTTTTATTTTGTTGTATAAATTTGTGCCGTCACTTGAAGATTGATGCAGAGCTTGCGTTACGCAATACGAATAATAAATTCGTTCGACGGCTGAATCGTGTTGAAGACATTTTGTTGAGTGATAATGAAAAATTAGGTGACGTGGATTTACAACGTCTTGACGAGTGTTGGGACCAAGTAAAAATGGAAGAGAGACAGGACTCCTAGTGATCCTCTCTCATGTCGGTCAACAAAGTTAGCTAACAAAAGCGCGCTCTATAACGTAATGACCTTGATTCCCGCGACGTGCCTCCTTAAAACCTAGACCGTCTAGTATTTCGCAGCAATCCTTCAGCATCGCAGTGCTACCGCAAAGCATGAAANGATCTGTATCCACGTCAAAGGCCGGCAAACCAATATCCTCCGTGAGCTCCTGACTTCACTCCCTTTTTCATCTAAGTATTTGATTTAATTAAGATCAGCACTTGCAATTAGGCACTACAATGCTTATCGTTCAACCGATTATGAAGGGGGAGGTGTTACTTAACTTGGTAGGCTGTTGTTGAGGGTTTCAGGCCTAATACCTGATAGATTTTCTCCGCCTTGGGACTCACCGAAGAGGGCATGGCGTAAACGGATTTGGTTTTTCTATCCTCCAGTAAGCTCACTTGAACATGAGCAAGCTCTCGTCTAATCACCTCTGGCGATAATTTCTGGTACTGCAACGCTACCCGATACTCCAAATGACGCACACAACAAAATGCCATAAAGGCAATGGCCAGGTGAGCCCGTATTCTGGATTCATTCCAGTGATAAATCGGACGCACTTTCAAATCATGCTTTTGAATACGAAAAGATTCCTCAATATTCCACAGCCCTCGGTAATGCTCTAATACCGTCGCTGTGTCAGTGTCAGCGGTGTTGGTGATAACACCGTGCAAGCCATCCCATTTTGCGCTTTCTGCGATGGCTTCCTGGTTGATGGTGATCTGCCCGAGACTGGGCACATTGAGGTATTTTTTATACCCTGAAGAGGCGATGAATTCTTTTGGCTTTTTCGATTTAGATAACTTCTTTCTTAATTTAACAATCGCTTTATCTCGATCATGCTTGTCTTTGTCTGCCCGCTTTTTACTGTGGCTCACAATCATTCTACGCCCCTTCGGGCGATCAATGATGAGTGTTTTGATCTGCTCATTCAGATCAGTATAGTGGTCGGTCTGCAGAATTTGCTCTTTGAGCGCTTTGCTTTGGGTCTTTAACCGGGTCCCCACCACGTACTCAATGTTGGCCTCCTCTAAGGCGGCTAAATTAGTTTCGTTAAACAGGCCTCGATCGGCAACAAAAACCACCCGCGAAATTTCGAATCGTTTCTTTAAACTCTCTAAGATAGGAACCAGTGTATGGCCTTCAAACGTCGCTCCAGGGAACACCTCATAACCCACCGGTAGCCCTTCTTCGCTGACCAGCAGCGCTAGTAGCACCTGCGTCTCGTTTGCCTTATGGTCTTTGCTAAAGCCTTTTTGACGCAAGGCATCGGGCTCAAAAGATTCAAAATACAAGGTGGTGCAATCGTAGAACAAGACATCCAGTGAGCCGCCTAACATCTGAGTGGCCGCTTCACCTGCACAGCGTTGAATCTGATCGATGGCCGCCTCATCCAGGGCGTCCATCATTTTATAAACCGAATTTAAATTTAACTGAATACCAAAGTCTCTTTCCAGCAAATCCACTGAAGCCCGCTTGCTGGTTGGCTGCGCTATACGGGCTAGCGTAATGTCTTTGAGTATCCCCCGTCTTTTTCCAAAACGCTTTGATTTTCCCCAGACAGAGTCAAAACCCAGTTGCTCGTACACCGCACCAAAGACTTCATGGATACCGGTCACCGATCGCTGGACTTCTTTGAGGTCTCGAAGATTAACATTCAACGCTTGTTGTGCGCTGACCTTAGGCTTTTTCTTGGCATCGATCGCTTGTTCAGCGGCTTGCTCGGCGGAGAATAAATTACTTTGATGCTCTTGCTCTAATTGGGCTCTAACAAACTCGCCCACTTCCCTAAGTTTGACTAATTCGGCATCATTCATCGCAATGCCTACATGACGCAGAATTTTCTGGCGCACCTTATCGCCTACCCGTACAGATTCCACTATCTGAACCGATTGGCGGGGACTATTGGGCGTTGACTTCACTCGTACAAACATAGCGGGAACACTAGCATGCCCGCTAACATTAAGCAACATATATATTTTACTAGGCACTACAAAACGATTTCTAGAAAAAACACCTAAACATGCGCCCTACAGACACGCTGATACCTTAAAGTGAGTGAAGTCGGGAGATCGCCTCGAAAAGCGAGCCTGCAGACGAGTCCGGAGCCTATATCATGGCTAAATATGCCGTCTCTGAGAATTTGATGGTAGCAGCAAGGATTGACTCCTATACCATCGACGCTGTGACCGGCGTAAACGAGATCGAAAAAACAGCCATCGATTTGGGTATCACTTTTTTTCCTGCTGA
>JAESQG010000007.1 GCA_016765265.1 Pseudomonadales bacterium
CCGGAGATTAAGGCGATGATGAAGGGGCTGCGTAGCCACTATCAAAAGGCGCCCAAAAAAGCCCGCCCCTTAGGTTTTGGTGAATTAAAATCCATTGTCGAGGGGCTCCATTGCGCCCCCGGCCAGGCGTTAGTGTTCAAAAGCCAAGAACACCAGCGGGCGGTTGAGTTAAGTTGTCTGCGGGACAAAGCGTTTTTTCTGCTCGGGTTCTGGTGCGGTTGGCGAGGCGATGAATTAATTCGTCTACAAGCGGAAAATGCGAAAGTGATGGTTGAAAATGGGCGCCGGGTATTACACCTTTATCTACCCTACACCAAAGGCGATCGCGAGGCCGAAGGCGCACATTGGCGCTTAGTAGAACTGCCCCAGCAGTGTCCGGTGAATGCGTATCTTGATTGGGTTGAGGCCGCCTACATTAAAGAAGGACCGGTTTTTTGCGCGGTAAACCGTTGGGGCCAGGTCTCTGAAAAAGCCATTCACAGTAAAAGCATTATTAAAATGATGCGTGATGCCATGATCCGTTCAGGCATGGAGCCCCAAGAGGCCGAGTCCTATTCCAGTCATTCGCTACGCCGAGGTTTTGCTAATTTTGCTATCGAGCAAGGGGCCAGCGCGCAAGAGCTCATGGACTGGGTGGGGTGGAAAGAGATCAGCACCGCCATTGCCTATCTTAAATCTAATCAATCGCTGCATCAGAGCCTACTGAGTAAGGCCATTATGCCGATTGATCAAGAGGGGCTGGAAAAGGGCGATGCTTGACAGGTCACGGAAATTTTTGGAGGATTTTAATTTCGATAAAACAGGTGTTTAGAGGCGATTTGTGATGATTCTTTAGATGAATCTTCCTCTGCCAACAGGTCAAAAACCATCGTATATGATACGGTATCCGTGCTATTATGACGGAGTATGTGAGACTACACTGGACTATGGTATTTAAGGATATAGCGCATGCGCTATGAGTGGGATGAGGAGAAAGACAAAGAGAACAGGCGCAAACATAAGTTGTCACTGAATGCGGGTATTCCGGTTTTCGACGACCCTTTTCGGATAGAGGCGTATGACGGTAGTGAAGCTTACGGTGAGGATCGCTTCATTACCATCGGCATCGATAAAGAGTTGGATACGCTTTATGTTTGTTACACTATGAGGGGTAGTAGGAATTCAACTAGACTCATCTCAGTGCGACGTGCTCAAAAGCATGAGCGCCAATTGTATGAGCAGCAAAAAAAGTGGTGATGACTATGAGTAAAATCGTTACTGTGGATTATGTACAAGGCAAAAACTCGACGTTTACAAGGATAAAGACGCTCTAGATAAAATGACCGAAGAAGAGCTACGCGAAGCGGCTTTGAGTGATCCGGATGCACAACCGCTGACGCAAGAGCAACTCAAACACTTTAAGCGGGTTAATCCAAACCTACCAAAAAAGAAAGCCTGATGCGGGGATGGTCATAAGACCTGATGAGAAGGCCAACAGGTTCAGAACGAGGGAGTACGAACACAATTAGATCAGTTGCTCTGAATCCTGCGTCTGACAATAGTCAAAGATTACGAAGGCTTGTAAATAATTTGAAATTTTGTGATGACTGACATTGAGCCAGATTTAAAGATTGGACGTTTTACTGGTGGTGATAGATTAGTAGCTCAGTTAAGAGGATCATTAACTGCTGAAATTGTGGAAACTCTTAATAGAAGCTCTTTTGAGGGTTTGGATATTGGGCCTGGGAGTTTTCCAGATTTAGAGCCGTTGGTAGATGTGAGGAGAAAAATAAAGAGGCTTTCAATAAGAGCAGTCTCGATAGACTGGAAAGCTTTAAATAATTTGGAGGCTGTTGAGTCGATGTATCTAGATGGAGAGAATTACGAAGGGCTGGACTTTGCATCGTTTCCTAATCTAAAACATCTTGAACTACATACTAATACGAAATACAAAAATATACTGATGACCTCTAGAAGCCTCGAAGCGCTAAAGATTATCGGTTGTGGAAAAGAGTCTTTGGATTTCTTTGGGGAGCTACCATCATTAAGATATTTGTTAGTAGCAGGGGCGAGGAAACTCGAAAGTCTTGATGGGTTAGATCGTGCACATAATCTCTGTTACTTGGAGCTTGAGAGGAATCCGAAATTGTTGGATATTTCAAGAATGTCGAGTTGCAAGAAATTAAAGTATTTAAAGATTAGTTATTGCAAGAATATTAAAAATATTAAATCGATATTAAATGTTCATACGCTAGAAGAGCTACGCTTCGATGCAAAATTAGATAGTCTTGCATTCCTGAAAAAACTCAAGAAACTGAAGATTTTGCGATTTAGTTGTGACGTTGATGACGGTGATTTGAGCTTCTTATATGAAATGGATTCGTTGCGAAGTGTAGCCTTTAATAACAAGCGCAATTATTCGGTAAAACTTGCCGAAATACATCAGCACCTTGAAAGCAAAGGCTATGTACAAAATGGAACAGAGCAAAACATGCATGGTTTTCCGTCAGGTTGGAGCCTAGTTTCATAGGGGGGCCATTTAGATATCTGTGATGGGGACTTATGCCGCGAGCTTAAAGTGCGTCACCAAACCGTTTAGTTCACGTGATTTAGTAACTCTCAAATTCTCAATATCAGGTATATTTTCGTTACCAACATCAGGAAAATACGGGATCACACCATTGATGCCTTGATGAGGTCGTTTTCTATTGTAATAATCCTGATAGCCAACGCAGAGTTTTCTAACGTGAGTATTATCAACTAGCACCAACCGATTGAGCATTTCAGTTTTAATCGATAGGTTGAATCGTTCCACGAATGGATTTTCCCACGGAGAACGTGGCGATGTTTTAAATGATTTGCAGCCAAACTTCGCCAGAACGCCTGGCAGCCATTGCCCAAAAATACCATCCCTGTCGTGAACCATTGCTCTGGGAAATGACTGGTCAGCGATACAACAGTTTCTAAATTGTTGTACCAACCAATTTCGTGTCGGGTGTTCCGTTGAGTTTATCAGAATAAGCTTACGAGAAGGGACTTCAATAATCGCAAAAATAAAAAGTGGTATGCCATTGCTATCAAACACTGTGGTAAAATCCATAGCCCAGTAGCGGTGTAGTGAATCCAAAACCGAACGCCATGAGGGTGGAGTGAATCTAGTCCTGGGCGGCACAAAACCATTGATTCTAAGGATTTTTAAAACAGTTTTCTTGGAAACATTTATTCCCATTAGTTGGAGTTCATCTGATATTCTTTGTGCTCCCCAAATTTGATTAGAGCGTTTCATTTCGATTATCAGGTCAACTACGTTCTCGTGAATGGGTGGTCGGCCTCGGGGTTTAGCCAACCAGATTATTTTTAACCTACGGATTATTCTTCGAATACTGCCGAGTATCAGCAGCAATGGATACGGCGTAAAATAATACTTCCATAAGTTTTTGAGCAGTTCCACCAATATTCTTATCGAGTAGCGAAAAGACCATCTTATTTTGGTTCTAAATGATTCCATAACCTTGGTTTAGCATGAAAATTCGATTTCGACCAATCCTCATGATATCATCGCCTTAGAATTAATCCCCAGCACAGGCGTGCCGTAAGGTTACTATGCATCCAGATAATTGTCTACGATAAGACTTGTCCAATACCAAATGAGTCTGAAGTATACCCTTGTTTCTAATACGAAATGAGTCTTAAAAGGTGAAATGAGCTCAATTCCTGTTCATGATCCATAGATGGAAACGATCATGAATGTAGATAAATTAACCACGATAAAATCCCTAGAGGATTTCCTTCAAGGCAATCAAGCTATCGCCTTTTCTGTGTTAGGCAACAAGTCTGAACGGTATCGGTTTATACAAAAGATACTGGTCAGGTTTCAATATATGACTTGCGTAAAAAATGATAAAGGCATAATTATTCGCTTTCTAATAAAGATCACTGGGTATTCTCGCCAGCAACTCACACGACTCATTTCTCAATATAAAAAAACCGGTCGAATCAAATGGGAGCCCTGTCGCAGCCACGGGTTTTCTCGTCAATATAAAGAAAAAGATATTCGCTTATTAGCAAAAACAGATGAGCAACATGATACGCCGTGTGGACATGCCATTAAAAAGATTTGTGAGCGTGCCTATCACATTTTTGATGAACTAGAATACCAAAACTTAGCGACAATATCCGTATCACATTTGTATAATCTAAGGGCCTCTACCGGTTATCAAAGACAACGACGAAACTTTACAAAAACTCAAGCAAGAAAAGTGGCTATTGGTGATCGACGAAAACCTCAGCCGAATGGACAACCTGGCTATATCCGGATTGATACAGTGCATCAAGGCGATTTAGACAAGCATAAAGGCGTCTATCATATCAATGCGGTAGATGAAGTAACCCAGTTTGAGGTGGTATGCTCAGTTGAAAAAATCAGTGAACGTTTTCTCATACCCATACTCGAACAAATCTTAGATTCCTTTCCATTTGAAATAAAAGGATTTCATTCAGATAACGGTTCAGAATATATTAACAAAACAGTCTCAAAATTATTAGAAAAAAACTTAATTGAGTTTACTAAATCTCGCTCTCGCCAAACGAATGACAATGCGCAAGTTGAAAGCAAAAATGCTTCTATTGTCCGAAAACAATTTGGGTATCAGCATATTGAACAAAGATGGGCACAAGAGATGAATCAGTTTAGTTTGGATTATCTTTTTCCGTATATCAATTATCACCGTCCCTGTTTTTTTCCTGAAATAAAAATAGATGATAAAGGCAAACAACGAAAAGCTTACCCCTATGAAAGCATGATGACACCGTATGAAAAATTAAAGTCACTTCACGATTCGGAAAAATGTTTGAAATCTGGCGTGTCCTTTGAGAAACTGGATGAGCTTGCTAACAAAGTAAGTGATAATAAAGCGGCTCAAATATTGAAAACTGAGCGAGAAAAGTTGTTTAACCTAATCTTTGAACAGGACAAAAAACGAGCATAACTAAGTTGCCTGTTTCAGACTCATTTGTTAATTGGAAAATACTGCTGGAGTACTCGACCATAAGCATTAATATCCAGCCCAATACTTCTTCGTCGAAGTTTTAATGATACGAGAGCACTGATGAGTCTATAATTCTGTAAGCTCTTTAGTCGACACAGAAACAGGTAGTCCCCGTTTTTTAATTTCAATTGTTTAATTTCAATTGTTGTAACTATTCAGCGAAAAAACGCTTGACAGGTTTTTTGAAAAATTCCCTGGTGGCGCCTGTTATGTGTATCCCTATCAGCTGTTAGCATAGGAGGGAATACAAAGCTAATCAGGCCACCCCCGCGTCTTAGTCTATACCCGACGAAAGTTAAATCTTAAAACCGTACTACCCGCAATACACGAGCAAAAAAACGAGTTTCAAAACCTATGCAATAATAACAGCCATCACCTATTGCTATAGCGATTTTCTACTATGACCAAAGATGGCATTAACATCAATGAGACAGTACAAGAAGTCGAACGACTCTTAGCTCAAAGTAATGACTTGCCTCCCGCACTGGAGGCCTCCATCAATATGCTCCTGCTAGTGGTTAAATTGTTGGTTGCCCGCACCGGATTAAACAGTCGAAATAGCAGTAAGCCTCCCTCTAGCGACCCCAACAGAGCTAAAACCAATCGCCCCAAAAGCAACAAGCCCAGAGGTGGCCAAAAGGGCCACAAAGGATGCAACCTGGATCAGGTGAGCGAGCCCGATGAAATAAGCTCGATAGAAATAGATCGCAGGACATTGCCTAGGGGAGAATATAGTGAGCGTGGTTATCAAAAGAGGCAGGTCTTCGACATTCGTATTGCTCGCCATGTCATTGAGTATCGCGCTCAAGTTTTAGAGAATGTATTAGGTAAGCGTTTTGTGGCCCCCTTTCCGCCCGGTGTGGAGCGTGCCACGCAGTATGGAGCCAGCATCAGGGCCAATGCGGTCTACATGTCGATGTTTCAATTAATCCCGTATGAGCGTATTCGAACGCATTTCGATGAGCTGTTTGGAATCCCTATTAGTAGTGGCAGCCTGGTTAATTTTAACGTTGAAGCCTACCAGCGCCTGGAGGTGTTTGAAGCGCTGGCAGTAAAAACACTACAGAGCGCCCCTGTTTTGCATGTTGACGAAACAGGGGTCAATGTTGATGGCAAACGATTGTGGTTACACAATGCCTCTAATGCGCATTGGACCCTGATAGCGGCCCATGAAAAGCGGGGTAAAGAGGCCATGGATGCAATTAATGTCATCCCTCATTTTAGCGGACTTTTAGTCCACGACCACTGGAAGCCCTACTACCGCTATGAGCACTGTGATCATGTGTTATGTAACGCTCATCACAAACGCGAGTTAACTCGAGCATATGAACAAGACGGTCAACAATGGGCATTGAAAATGGAGAATTTGCTCGATCAAATAAATGCAAAGGTAAAGGAGGCAGGGGGTTCGTTAACAAAGGCTCAAAGCAAGAGGTGGCGAGGAAAATATCGAACCCTACTAACACAGGCCGATAAAGAATGCCCCCCGCCGGATGCCAGCCCGCCAGGCGCAAAAAAGCGTGGGCGAATCGCTCGGAGCAAATCGCGTAATTTATTGGAACGTCTTCGCGATTATGAAGAGGATGTTCTGCGATTTATGGAAAACCCATTAGCACCCTATACCAATAATCAAGGGGAACGTGATTTGCGAATGACAAAGGTGCAGCAAAAAATATCCGGGTGCTTTCGTTCCAAAGCCGGAGCGGATACTTATTGTCGTATTCGTAGTTATCTATCCACTTGTAGGAAGCACAATGTCGGCGTCGGTGAGGCCCTAGAGTGCTTGTTTGCAGGGAAATGGCCTGAGTTTATTCAGAGGGAACTCGATTTGACGGGGGAATGCGCTGAATAGTTACTAACAATTAAGCATGATAGAGGATGTGCTGAAATTCCATTCACCAAGGGGCATCCCAACTGGATTCCAAAGAACGAGTCAAAAGCCCTTGCTGAAGCCAAGTGAGGGCGTTAAGAGGCTAGCGAAATGACAGGTGGTTTTTCGTCAAAAATATTGTTAATGAACTGACC
>JAESQG010000342.1 GCA_016765265.1 Pseudomonadales bacterium
ACCAAATCATCGGAGAACCAAACCAAGAAGTCTTTTTAGCATTAGAATTACCTGATCGAATGGGTTTCACTGACTGCTATCATATTTGCGCTCCTGATCAGTATTATTTGAGTATATCTATTTCCTTTGACGAATACGGTGTGGTTTCAAGTGTTATTTTCGGAGAACAGATAGATTTAGCAGGATACTGCTAAAAGATGAGTGAACGAAATGGAATAAATAAATGCACAATTAAATTAAAATTAGGTGCAAGAAAGGTTCATGTAAAAACCGTGTAATGCTCGAGTTACTAAATTTACGCAGCAATGGGTAACTGATAAAGCCCATTGCAAGTCGACTTCCAACGAAACCGATCTAGCGATACTACTTTCTTGCCAATTTCTGAAACGAGGGCCACCTCATTAGGTGTTTTCTTTTCAAGAGATGAATGTGCTCGAGTCTCGTTATAATATTTTTTATAATGGCCCAGCTTTTTCAGCAAATCATGTTTGTTAAAAAATAATTGTTGATCTAAACATTCATTTCTCGTCGTTTTTATTACGCGTTCTACGAACGGATGCGATGTTGGATTTCCAGGTACTGATTTAATCTCTTCAATTTCTAGAATTCGTAAATTGGCTTTCCATCGATGAAATAAAAACAACGGATCGTTGTCAGAGCATAAATATTTGGGGAGTGCTTTACCGGAGATAACCCCATTGAGCAGAGCCTGCCCCACGTAGTGCTTTGGGTATTTTAGAATAAGAAACTCCGTCACAATCTCCAGCTTGGAGGGCATAAACAATAATATATCGTCTAAATTAGTAATCCGCACACTACAGGCAGCGATAATGATTTTTTCGCGTTCCTGCTTGTTGCAGTCTTTTAACGCTAAGCAACAATGAACCATCCGATAAACGTGGTTACGATACCCTGGATATTCTGATCCAATGGTGTTGGACCAGTTTGATAGTATTTCTTCCAGCAAAGGAATTTGCGGTTCGTTTATCTGTTGAATAATGGGCATTGCCCAAGCATGCTCAAACAACTTGGTTTGTGATTGTTCTAATTCCTCCAATAATTTAACGGGATCAAGTTTGTCGTACCGTCGATTCAAAGAATCCTTGATATCTTGGTTAATAGTTTCCGACTCAAGGATTCTTTAATAATTTCGTTTTTGCCATTCAACTGCTTGATGGCATATTTTCGGTTGTAACCACTAGCGGCTACAAAACCGTCAAGTATTTTTCCTTTTCCTAGCAGTTCAGATTGGTGATATTGATCACGTACGCTAATTAAAAACTCCTTACACATATGCTAGCTCATCGATTTCATCATCTAAAACTCCTTTACTATCGTCAAAATAGTGTGATTTTAGATGAGGCGACAGCGCCTAAGTAGTGTCATTTTTAGTGAGGCAATGCGACAATACTTGCGGGTCGTTATTTTGATGATCTTGAATGTATCAGCTGATAGGATAGGGGCATGCTTTTAGATTATATACATACACAAAAAAATGCCATTCTCGCACTAAGTAATCAGTACGGAGCGCGACGTATTCGTGTCTTTGGCTCTGTTGCTCGTTGTGAGGAGCGTGCAGACAGTGATGTGGATTTCTTGGTTGATTTACCTCGTGGTTATGACCTTTTCACCCAACGCCTTCCCCTGACTGAGAAGCTGGCACAGTTGGTGGGAAGAAAGGTGGATCTAGTGCCGGAACATGAGTTAAGTCGTCATATCCGTGATGATGTGTTGAAAGAGGCTGTGGATGTATGAGAAAGCCTTGGCAGCCCTACGCTAGGCATATTTTGGATGCCATTGAAAAAATTCGCCGTATCGAAGAGCGCGGGGATCTCACTCAGGATGAAGTACTTTACGCGGCGGCATTACGTCATTTACAAACCTTGTCCGAGGCAACACAACGACTGCCAGAAGATAAAACATCAAAGTGGCCAACCATTCCCTGGCAAGAAATAAGTGGATTCCGAAACATTCTGGTTCACAACTATCTCGGTGATATAGACTCGCAGACCATCGTCGCAGTTATCGATAACCAACTTGAGCCCCTCAAGCTATGCCTTGAAGAGATGCTTGCTGAGGGCGAAGGCTGATATATGTTGGTATTGTAAGTGGTTGAATTTCAAGAGTGCTTTTTAGGTAGGTTTGTCCGTAAAAGGACCTGTTTGTTGTGGCAAAATACCCCCGCTAAGTCATTGATCTGCATTAACGTAGTATCTACAGATTGAGGTAGGCAGTTTATATAGTTATTGATAGTAAAAACAAAAGGTTAGATTATAGGTGTGTAGAACACTGGGGGGTGTGGTGGTCGGAGGTTCAAATCCTCTCGCCCCGACCAATTATCTACAATAAATACAATAAGGTATTGTTTTTATTCTTTCAGTATAAATTCTTAAATTCCCTTTCTGAGGCACACTTGAATAATAAAAGCTTGAGTCGTAACCTTCCTTTTAAGTACATAAATTTCCTCATAGTACGAATGCGCTCATTATTGATGGCGATACTTTTTAACTGATATCGAAATGGGATTTGAAGGGCAGCATCTAAATCTTCTGGTGTTCTTTTCTTGTAGCCCCTTTTTGGAAAGATCGGAATCAGCCACACAAGTCAACCTCGCTGAAAGCTAGTCATTACACAGCTTCGAGCTTTCATTAAACTATTCCAAAATCCCAGACTATTATCAATGTAGCAATTGAAGCTCTTATACCTTTCTTCAAACAGAATCCATTTGTACTACATGAAGGCTAAGTAAATCTTGAAGGCTAAGTAAATCCCGTGATCAAATCTGTCATGTTAAGTATTTTTATGGGTATTATTATGAGTTCCCCGTTAAGGGAAATGGGTATCATTCTCTTAAACCTAGGGATCACCGCTCTAAGGTTTATTCAATCACTATATTATTTAGAAATATAATAACCGGAGAATTATAATGACTTATGGTTTCGCAAAAGTGACCGCTAATGTTGAAGAATCAGGAGGGAGTGTTGACTATCTATATGATCAGAGTCTAGATATTAGAAGCAAGTCGGGGGGTGGCTCAGTTTCCAAAGGATGGTGCCACGCAGCGACAATTATGTGGATTAAAAAAAACTTCGCCGGTGTAGATTTTCTTGAATGGTTCGGTCCTGCGGAAAAAGCCTGCCCCCAGCGACGTGGCCAAGGTGCAACAGTTGGTGACACATTTAGTCAACTTAAGAACATAATGCTGGAGCAAGAATCGGTCTTAAATGCAGGGAAAAATCATGCACATAAAGGCTGGTGGGCGGTGGATTATGCTTTGGTAAGCAGTGTAGTTCGATATAATATGACGCCCGGGCCCGATGGAATAATTAGTTTTCAAATAAATAAAAGCGCGACTCAAATGGTAGAAATGCTGTCAACTGCGGTGGGTTATAACTATTGTCGTCTTTCCGGCGCCAAAGGTGCACATGCAATTGGTGTGTATGTCTCACCAGATGGTGCTTCAATATTTTCGTACTTCGATCCAAATTTTGGGCAGTTTCATTTTCCCAATCGTGATGCGTTCATTAGCTTTCTGAAAAAGTTAATGCCAGCTTCTGGTTACGGGCGAGCCTTTGATCGGTTTGGAATTATTAATATCACCGCATCTACATAACGAGTTGATATCCTAACCTTGATGTATCCCTGGCACCTTTAGTCATCAGGTGACGACCTCCATGGGATTTAAGGCTGCTCTTTTTCCACGGTTGTATGGATTACGGCGACGACTCGGCGGTTTTTTCTTCGACCCTCAAGTGTATCGTTGCTGGCAATAGGGGAATCCTCGCCATAACCCATTGCTTTCAGACGCTCCTCCCCGATATGAAAATGATTGATGAGTAGGGTACGAACGTGGTCAGCTCTGCTTTGTGAAATAAATTGATTGAAACTAGAGTCCCCTCTGCTATCAGAGTGTCCTTCTATAGTCGCAGTCGCTTCACTGTGACGTGTCATGAAGATTGCTAGTTTTTCGACTTCCTTCAGCTGTTCCTGAGGAAGTTCTGCTGAGCCTCCTGGGAATTTAACATTGAGAGTCATGGACACGGGCTCGGTCAACATAAGAGAGCAGCCACCCTTGTCGACGCGGTGATGCTTCTTCGTTTCTGGGCACTTGTCTTCAAAGTCGGCTATACCGTCTTGATCTAGATCTAGGGGGCAGCCGACGCTATCAACTGGAATATCGGTGCCGGTGTCTGAGCAAAGATCCATGTAATCGCCAATGCCGTCCTTATCCTGATCTAATGGGCAGCCTGTACTATCAACAACAAGAATCTTTATGGGTGTGTTTAGACACTGGTCTAATGCGTTACTAATCCCGTCGCCATCATAATCTGCTCTATTAATAGATAATTCGTTTCGTTGTTTTGATTTTCCTAGTTGCCAGGCTAGACGCACTGTTGTCGCAACGGCAGTGGTTTCGTAGTCTAGGCTGCTAAGTGCTTTCACATCTCCTCGAATTGAAAATATCGAGGTGAAAGAATAGTGAATCCCTGCACCTATATTAAGAAAAGTGTCAACGATAGAGCTTGTGCCATTACTGTAATTAAAATCCCTCTCACCTGCACCAGCGAACACATAAGGTTGTAGTTGTCGACCGTCCTTAAAGTAGTAGAGCGCATTCAAATGATAGATGTGCATATCAAAGTTTTCATTTGGCCTATCTTTTCGATTGGTTTCCGCGTCGATGTAGGTGATTTCTATGGCCGAATTATTTAGAAAGCGATATTCCAGACCGAGCGAGGGAAAAGAGACGTCCGCTGCATTCACTTCGGCATCAAAATTATAGAAACCGAATCCTGGATTTAAGGAAAAACCACTGTGACTAAGGGGCAATTCATTCGCTGTTGTAATTTGGTTTGCTGCTAGGGCCCCGGTAGCTAATAGGAGCTGTACTATAAATGACTTCAAAAGAATAACCTCATTAAATCCGATTCACGCGCAGTGTATAATCTGACCAGGAGCAGGTCAAATGAATATATTAAGGGTAAAGAAGAACGCGGGGTCCACTTCAACCTGCAGGTTTGCTTGGGGCCAACGAGCAATAAACTTACGTACGAAAGGTTAGAAAAATGATAACTTTTTAGGGAGCGCCTGTTTTAACATAGGGGTATCAGCGATGTCGAGATTGTAGCAATTCACTTTCACAGTTGAACAAGAAAGGAGCTTGTTTGCATTGTCCATATCATCGAGCCACTTAACCCCGAAGCCTGAAGTTACCTCTGAAGTTACACCTGAAATTAATCTAGCATTGTCTAACCGCAATCTTAAATCTGAGGGATTTTACGCATTTCGTGATGGTTGAATCAAGCTTCACTACTCTGAGTGAAGCGCCCCTGAGCAGACCCGCATGCAGGATGTTGTGGGGAAGTTGGTGGGGGGGTAGTGAGTGACGGAGAAATATTGGGGTTTATTGGATTAAATTATTAAACTTCAACTTTGTAACCCAATGTCAACTCATCAGCAGGCATACCACGAATACCCCAATTCTCTTTTGGTGTTTCAAATATTGTAATCTCTATATCTTGGTGACTAATGCCAACCTCGGTGCCAATATTGCGATAGAGCTGATTAATAAGTGCTTTTTTGGCATCAATTGAGCGACCCTCAAACATTGAAAACTCGATAATAATGTATTTCTCCGATCGATCATCGGGATAGATAAACTCACTTGGGTCTAAAGCTATAAATCTGTGAAATGTTTTCTCTGGCGGATATTCTAGCGCGGACATAACCGACTTATGAATCGCCTTGGAGATTGCCACCTTGGCCACACCTAGATGTGACTTTAGTCCGTATATCTTTACTTGGGCCATACTTCAATCCCAGCGAAATCTAACGCTCCACTAATGTGCGCGTTTTCAGCGTTATTTTTCAGGGACTCGCCGATTTTTTTATAAATCGAGGTTTCGTGTCAATACTTCCGCTGATTTAATAATACGCGTTGTGCGATAAAACTCCGAATGTTTTTCTTCGTCAGTGTATCCTGTCGGCTCTTCGGTTCCCGAGTTAACCAACCAAGAGTTTTCAGGCTTACGCTCACCCAACAGCTTCTTTAGCTTCTGAGGTGTAATACCTAACGCATCAGCCGCTGCATTGTAAGTACAGCGAGTCCTAACTTCGTTGAGATAATCAAGCACTACGGATACTTTTTCTTGCATTTAAATATAATCCTTGGAAAGTTAACGCCGACCTATTTAAGAACAGGTGCGTGGCGGCTGTGGCTCCAGAAGGCATTTGTTATCGCTTTACTCATAATGAGTCCAGAGTCTTAATACTTTAATGGTTTTTTTCGACTTTAATACTTGATATACGAGTCGATGCTGTATGTTAATTTTTCGTGAGTAAGCACCGTCTAAATCACCAACTAATTTCTCAAAAGGCGCGGGGGGTTGGTAGGGATTATTCTCGATTACTTCGAGCAACTCTTTCGCTTCAACCTTTAGCCCTGCCAAAGCTAATTTTTTGGCATCCCTCTTTGCTTGTTTGGTGTAATAAAGTAGCCATATCACCAGTCTAGATCCGAATCACAATCATCCAGATCGGTGCCCATACCCTCACGAATTGACTCTCTCATTCCAGGAACTGAAAGAAGACATAGCGTTTCATTAATGGACGTCCAGTCCTCTTCAGAAAGAAGGACAGCGTTCCCTCTTTTTCCTGTAATAACAATGGGCTGATGAGTTTGATGAGTTTCATCGATCAAACTGTAAAGCTTGGAACGTGCTTCTGTTGCATTCAAAGTAGTCATCTATTCATCTCCAGCGACACAAAGCGTACGCCTTTGCGTGCGCAGTGTCAATCCAGGTGATAACGCTTAAAGCAGCAGAGCGCAGCATCCGGCTACCTTTGCTGGTTATAGATACTCATTCCAGTAACTCCCAATACTTTGAAATATCCGATAAATTGTCCCGCAAATATTGCGTTTTCGTTTGAGTATTACCTTCTACGTGCTCTAATTTCGGATACCACTCATCGTAAGTCAAATTCCACTCCATGAAACCAAAATCAACATGTAACTCGTTGTTCTCCTGCATTAACCAGTCTCGGAATAACGCCATCATAATTTGCTGCCTGGAGCGCAGTGTAAGGCAGTCAAATGCATGTTCCTGTTAAGCCTTTTTTTGTAAATGGTGAAACTTTTTAATTGCTGCAAGTTCATCTTTTTCAGATTGTTGTGCCTTGTATAGATCCCAACGAACCTGAAGGTTAAGCCAAAAATCTGGTGAAACACCAAAGAATCTCGCCAGACGCAGTGCTGTACTTGGTGTTACTCCACGTTTTTTATTAACCAACTCATTTACCCTTTGGTATGGAACGTGGATTGCGTCAGCTAATTCCTTTTGCGTAATTGCCATAGGAGAAAGAAATTCTTCTAGGAGCATCTCTCCTGGGTGAGTTGGTTCTCTATTAGTTGGTATTCGAACCATGATAAACCTCTAGTGATAGTCTATTACTTCCACGTTTTCCGGCCCAGATTCACCCCAAATAAAGCAAACTCTATACTGCTCATTAATGCGAATGCTGTGCTGGCCTTTCCTACTTCCTGATAAAGCCTCTAGTCGATTGCCCGGTGGGACTTTTAACTCTTCAAGAGTTTCTACAGAATCAAGTTGATCCAACTTTCTTGTGACAACCTTCCAAAGCATTTGAGGGCATACCTTCCTGGCAACTCTAGACCCAATTCCGTTGAATATATCTTCTGAAGCTTTATCTTTGAATGATAGAATCATATTGCCACGATAACACGGATATCATGCTATCACAAGATATCCATCTCAAGCCTCAACGCTCGCGTAATTTGCGCGTAGCGTCAACATTTAGGCACTTGTTAAAGTCTATGTTCAATGGATTTAGAAAGAGCATCAACCACCCATTGATTAATACTCTTATCCTCTGAAGCCGCCTCAATAGCAATTTTATTATGCAGCTCTTTACTCACCCGGAGATTAAATTTTCCAGAAAAATCTTTAGTTGGACTAATGCCCTTTTCCTCACAAATCTCAAGAAATACATTAAGAGATTTCTTGAACTCTCTTCTTAACTCTTGAGGATTCTTACCATAAAAATCAGCCCCTCCATTTAATCCAAGAATCTCGCCACGGAATTGATCCAATTCAGAATCATATTCAATCTTAGCGCTGTATTTATCTAATTTCATAATATTCATGGCTTAACTCCATGCATCTCAAGCCACTTGCGTGTACTTGCTATTGCACCTTTATCAGTATCAGTATCAGGGGATGGATGTGGGCGATGATACACTTTGACCTCTCCAAACATTATTACCGCAATCCTAGACCCTTCTCTTTCAATAATTTCAGCTCCAAGGGCTTGAAACAAGGACTCAACATCTGACCATTTTATGCTGCCATTAACTGGCCTCGCATATATTTGCTCTAAAGTTTTCGAATGTTTACGTTTCATCTTATGTAACTATTCAGCGAAAAAACGCTTGACATGTTTTTTTGGAAAATTCCCTGGTGGCGCCTGTTATGTGTATCCCTATCAGCTGTTAGCATAGGAGGGAATACAAAGCTAATCAGGCCACCCCCGCGTCTTAGTCTATACCCGACGAAAGTTAAATCTTAAAACCGTACTACCCGCAATACACGAGCAAAAAAACGAGTTTCAAAACCTATGCAATAATAACAGCCATCACCTATTGCTATAGCGATTTTCTACTATGACGAAAGATGGCATTAACATCAATGAGACAGTACAAGAAGTCGAACGACTCTTAGCTCAAAGTAATGACTTGCCTCCCGCACTGGAGGCCTCCATCAATATGCTCCTGCTAGTGGTTAAATTGTTGGTTGCCCGCACCGGATTAAACAGTCGAAATAGCAGTAAGCCTCCCTCTAGCGACCCCAACAGAGCTAAAACCAATCGCCCCAAAAGCAACAAGCCCAGAGGTGGCCAAAAGGGCCACAAAGGATGCAACCTGGATCAGGTGAGCGAGCCCGATGAAATAAGCTCGATAGAAATAGATCGCAGGACATTGCCTAGGGGAGAATATAGTGAGCGTGGTTATCAAAAGAGGCAGGTCTTCGACATTCGTATTGCTCGCCATGTCATTGAGTATCGCGCTCAAGTTTTAGAGAATGTATTAGGTAAGCGTTTTGTGGCCCCCTTTCCGCCCGGTGTGGAGCGTGCCACGCAGTATGGAGCCAGCATCAGGGCCAATGCGGTCTACATGTCGATGTTTCAATTAATCCCGTATGAGCGTATTCGAACGCATTTCGATGAGCTGTTTGGAATCCCTATTAGTAGTGGCAGCCTGGTTAATTTTAACGTTGAAGCCTACCAGCGCCTGGAGGTGTTTGAAGCGCTGGCAGTAAAAACACTACAGAGCGCCCCTGTTTTGCATGTTGACGAAACAGGGGTCAATGTTGATGGCAAACGATTGTGGTTACACAATGCCTCTAATGCGCATTGGACCCTGATAGCGGCCCATGAAAAGCGGGGTAAAGAGGCCATGGATGCAATTAATGTCATCCCTCATTTTAGCGGACTTTTAGTCCACGACCACTGGAAGCCCTACTACCGCTATGAGCACTGTGATCATGTGTTATGTAACGCTCATCACAAACGCGAGTTAACTCGAGCATATGAACAAGACGGTCAACAATGGGCATTGAAAATGGAGAATTTGCTCGATCAAATAAATGCAAAGGTAAAGGAGGCAGGGGGTTCGTTAACAAAGGCTCAAAGCAAGAGGTGGCGAGGAAAATATCGAACCCTACTAACACAGGCCGATAAAGAATGCCCCCCGCCGGATGCCAGCCCGCCAGGAGCAAAAAAGCGTGGGCGAATCGCTCGGAGCAAATCGCGTAATTTATTGGAACGTCTTCGCGATTATGAAGAGGATGTTCTGCGATTTATGGAAAACCCATTAGCACCCTATACCAATAATCAAGGGGAACGTGATTTGCGAATGACAAAGGTGCAGCAAAAAATATCCGGGTGCTTTCGTTCCAAAGCCGGAGCGGATACTTATTGTCGTATTCGTAGTTATCTATCCACTTGTAGGAAGCACAATGTCGGCGTCGGTGAGGCCCTAGAGTGCTTGTTTGCAGGGAAATGGCCTGAGTTTATTCAGAGGGAACTCGATTTGACGGGGGAATGCGCTGAATAGTTACCCTTATTCAAGAATAACATTCCGTCATAAAAATCAATATGCGAAATTTCCATTTAGAAATAAAATGGCGCTGCTGGTTACAATGGTTCAAATGCCGAGTTAAATTTCCGAACATCATAGTAATTATTTTCGCCATAATGATTTCCTTTTGACAAAACATAAATATTATTTTGCCCGTCCACCTTGAAGTCGGCATTTTCAAAAGCATAGCGGCTAAAATAATACGACTTGTCATTAACTTCGAAATAATCGTTTTTGATTGACACGGCTCCTGTTATTACCTGGCCCTGCACGTGGAAAAATTGATAGGAGTTAA
>JAESQG010000343.1 GCA_016765265.1 Pseudomonadales bacterium
GGAAGAGCAATAGCGCCTGAATTCATAGGCCTATTATAACAGAATAACCCTTAGAAAACGGTACTAAAGTTGAGTGGTTCATGCGGTTTCATCTTCAGTATGTCAAGCCCATCTAACAGCCACAAGAGCTCTTCTTCAGTGACGGTTAACGTTGCTGTAGTGCATCGCCTTGGCCATTTGAATTTATCTTTGGCCAGTGCCTTCTGCCACATGGCAAAACCGTTGGAGTCCCAATAGAGTGCTTTGATATGGCTTCGGCGTTTATTGCAGAAAATAAATAAATTCAGTGCAAAGATAAACGTGTTCTATTGAGGGTCTACGAACAATCATCAGCTTCCCCTTAACGCTACGCTAGTGCCTGTATGAATTGAACGCATTGTGCATCGAGGGTAAGGTCATCTTGATTGAGGCGATGGGCTGGGCAGAGGGTTGAATCACTTTAACGAAACGGTGATGTGTCTTATCACCGGGAACGAGACCTCTCATTCTTAATCGCTTTACAGCGGAATGAAAGGAAGAGATATTAATCCCCGTTTTCTTTGCGTAGCCGGTAATTGATGAGCCCTCTTTCAGGCATTGTTCATAGTGATCTAGCCAGGCTTGTTCTTTGATTCTAGATTTAGTCATAATAGTCTCTGAGTATTGAGGGGAGATCAAAGACTAGAGAAAATACTGTGATTTGGTAGACTGTAGTTTAGCGGGCGCTAACAAAGTACCAATAGCTTAGGTAGGATTTAGGTAACATTCCCCCTCCTTCTCGTCAAAGACCCAATTACCGTTATAACTCACCGGCTGTTGTGCGATAAGAAAAATTTTGGGACCAGCAGATTTGTACTGCGGAAATTTGGGAATTAACACTCTTCTCAGTCGATAATTTTAATCTTCTTTACCCCTTCCGGCAGTATTTCCGGAAGTCGCGCGATAAAGCATATAGCACCTTCTTTTTTGGAAACATATTCTAGTACTTTAGCTGAAGTATTGAGATATCTTGGTATGGTCGATGCGTTGCCCGAAAAAAGCCTTTTTGTCCAATAACGTTTATAAGCTCTGATGTTCTTATTCAGCACTTTTTTGTAAAATACGATAGCCTCTTCACCGCTTTGATCAATACATAATGTGATGGGCTGTCCGTCTTGCCAATGGGTTTTCGTTCCGAAGAATATTAACTTGAGATCATTTGTTGTTAATTGGTCTTCAAGCGCAGACTCATGTACTACTATTTCTGCAACACGTAGACTGCTAATAGACAATATTGTCAATGTAAGCATTAAGAATTTCACTACTTGTATCTGCATAGGACTCAATATATAAGTTAGAAGCCGATAGATAATGAAGCTTTGAACTCAGTAAAAGAAGCGCCGTTAAATTTGGCGTTATTCGCCTCGGTAGAAAACCGATCCACCTCTAATTTTACAAACATATTTTCATCTACCAGAATATTAATACCCAATATCAATACGCTTCCTGTATCGTCACTGGTATTGTCGTCTGGTTCCAAATACTCATAACGCAAATAGGGCGTGTATTTATCATGGAGTCGCTGGAATGCCATAAGTGTGTAGGCATTGCGAGTTAACTTATTGGCCATGCTATAATTTTCCTCTCCTACTACGAACTCAAATTCGAGGCCTGTGCCTTCTACATTTTCCCATTCAGCTTGTATGCCGTAGCTATTAAGATCAATTCTGCCGTTGGTATTGGGGTCTTCCATTGAGTCCATATAAAACGAGAATCCAAATTGTACGGTATCAGTATAACCAATCCGAATTCGGCCATTTATTGCTTTATGGGTATTATCATCTTCTTCAAAAGGGTTGACATCCTCGTCCTCTGTTTCACCATTGGACAACTGTATTACGTAATCTCCGTGGATTTGAGATACTTGATAAGTTCCAACTAAGGCTATCCCCATTAACCAGCGAGGGTAGAATCTGATTTCAGAACCGAGCTTGTTGTTTTTGTTGGTGGACAGAGGCTCTTTAACGGTTAAGGTTGCTGGCTTGGCGGTGTGTATCTCATTGTATATCCCAAAATTAGTAAACATTTTACCAATACGAATTTTTGTATTGTCGGCCGCGGTGTATTCGGCAAATGCGTATTCAACTGCCACGTTGCCGCGATTGTCCTCCGATGCGGCACCATGTTCCCAAGTCAAATCTGTTGCGATTCTTAGTTTGTCAGTGGCTTGGATATTAAAGACAAGATCCATCAGATCCATATCGAATGAACCGTTTTTGTCGCCTTCATCATCACCGCCTATATTTTTTTCATACTCTACGCTCAAATAACCATTTAACGAAATATTTTCTAGAGGCGCCGTATAGGCATTTTGGCTACTTAGAAACCCTGATAGCAACAACGCCAAAAAGCCTCGCTGTTTCCATCGGAATTGCAAATAAGAGTAGGTTTTCATTTCGATGGTATTCCGTCGTTCAAGTCCGCGGCCACAATATAGTCTTTTAATACTTAATCTGNGTCACCCCNGTTTAAGATAAAACTAAACTACACACTAATATAGTTACAATTTCGGGGAATTGCTTAGAAATCAAAAGGTTTTTTAGATTACCTCGAGCATTACTCAAAGTGGATTTTAAACGACTGTTTTCTGAACTGCTACCATTAAAGAGCGCTGTAATAAAACGAGTCGCCATCTCTTTGCAAGTCAGCGTTATAGACTGTTATTTTAGGCGATTTAGCTGATTATTCGTTAGCAATGTTATGAATCTACAAATCACCGTAAAATCTAAAATTGTTGCTATTGCCTTAATCGGCATATTAGGCTTTAGCTTCCAATTAGCTCTCAACGTCTATTCCGGTCAAAAAAATCGATTGCTTATTGACTCGCTTTCAACTCAAGAGCTAGTCGCTATTTCTACTTTTAGTAAACTAGAAACGTACCTGCAAAGATACAAATCATCGATGATCGATGTCATGGCTTTTGAAGACTGGAGTCTTGTTGAAGAATCCGATTCACTATCGGAGGAGATCATAGACTCATACTATTTGATTAAAACCATGATGCCCACACTAAAGCGCAAAACAGAAAAAGTGATTGGCGAATTTGAGAATTACCGCGGTCGTGTTACTCACTATGTCGAAATCTCTCTCGGTGATAACACTACTGAATCTGAACTAAGCACAGCTACTCGTGCGCTAACACGTACTATTAAAGCTTTGGAAAAGTCTCACTCACAATTGGGTGAGGCAATTTATAAAAACTTTGATTTCAAGCTAAATGCGATAAAGATACAAGAGCGACGTACTACCACGAATGTCTATGTACTAGGTGCAGTACTATTTCCCATCATTTTTTTACTGACATTTTATATCTCTCGATCAGTGGCACGATCGATACAGGTAGCGGTGAAGGTGGCTGGAAACATTGCCAAGGGTAATCTTGTTAAGCAAGAGTATGCACTTCCTAACGACGACACAGGATTGTTACTCAGATCATTGGACGTCATGCGCAAGAACATTGAAGAGACACAGAGAGGCTTAAAGATTACCGCTGATTTTACTGATGCCATGAATAGTGAAACCTCCCGCCAATCGATATCTTTGGCAGCCATCGCGATGAGGGATATATTTAATCTTCCTTGCGTTGGAGTTTATGTGGTCGATAAAGACGGCCTGTTGGAGTGCTTAAATATCGATTCCCTCGACAAAAGGCAAATTAATCACGAGCTGTTCAGTCGGTTAGATATTGCTGAAAATTGTTTCCGACGACAACAAAAAACTTCTCTTCTTATTTCAGATATTGCTGAGAACATTCAATTCAACTTCATTGTGGGAACTGCTGATTTAGTCCAAATTGATGGGTATCCCCTTTTTTATGGTGAACGTTGTATTGGTGTTATCATTCTTACCCACATCTCTAAACCTAGTCGAGAGGATTTGGATCTGATCGATGGGTGTATCGACAGATTGTCAGGAAAAATGAATACCTTCCTCCTAGACCAGGAGAGAATCACATTGCTTAATCACTTACAGCTACGAACGCAAGAACTTGAAACTCTTAACGAAGAGAATATCCTTATCAGTCAGTCTAAATCAGAATTTCTAGCTTGCATGAGTCATGAAATTCGTACGCCAATGAACGGTGTCATCGGCATGTTAGGCTTGATGCGTAAAAGTGAATCGATCCAACAGCAACAATACTATGCGAAGTTAGCCAGCAAAAGCGCCAACTCCTTGCTGCTTATTATCAATGACATCCTTGATTTTTCAAAAATAGGCGCGCGGAAACTCGATTTAGAGGCGGTAAATTTTGATCTACGCGAAGAGTTAAGTAATTATGTTGAAAGTATGGCGCAGCAAGCGCAAGATAAAGGCCTAGAACTAATACTGGACTTGGGGGAGTTGAATCATTCCACTGTAGTCGGAGACCCGGGTCGAATTAGGCAAATCATTACTAACTTAATGAGTAACGCGATCAAATTCACTAAGTCAGGTGAGGTGGTAATCCGNGCGAGCACCACGACACTGTCCAATTCGAGAGTGGCTTTTTCATGCAGTATCATAGATAACGGTATTGGAATCCATGCTGAAAATATTGACAACATCTTCAACTCGTTTACCCAAGCGGATACCTCAACTACTCGAGAGTACGGTGGTACTGGACTTGGTTTGGCTATTGTTAAGCAACTCAGTGAGTTGATGGGTGGAGATATCTCTGTTAAAAGCGAGCACGGAACAGGTGCAGAATTTGTTTTTTCTCTTGAAATGCAGATAAACCAAGATTCCCTATCATTACCCCCCAGTGTAGATCTCAACGATAACCGGATTCTTATC
>JAESQG010000344.1 GCA_016765265.1 Pseudomonadales bacterium
TTTAACATTGGCCTCATTACTGAGAATCAGGGATAACGGTCTTCCTCAACCAGCAGGGGCTTTTTGTGTTTCGCCTTGGACTAATTTGACAGCTACCGGGTCAACCATGTTTACCAATGCCAAAGCAGACCCGATTTTTGCGGTAAGTAAAGTAGAAGACATGGTCAAAGTGGCCCGGTTCTATGCACCGGATGTGGATCTTACCGACCCTTATATTTCTCCAGCCTTTGGTGACTTCACTGGGCTTGCACCCTTACTGATATATGCGGGTAGCACAGAGATACTGTTGAATGATGCTCAAAGGGTTGTTGCCAAAGCGAAAGAGGCAGGTGTGCCGGTAGAGTTTAAAGTATGGAGTCAAATGCCGCACTCCTTTCATGTATTGGCTGGGTTTCTTCCTGAAGGGAAAAAAGCCATTAGGAAAATATCTAATTTTGTTCATCAGCAGTTTGATGGCGTAGACATACAAGAAAGCCGTCAACAGCCTCAGCAAAGCGTTCAACCTCAACATTGATTATGACAAGGAGTTTATCTTGCAGAGGAAAAGCTTGAGTAGGATGCGCAATGGCTGAGATTGCATTATTTCCAATACCCGGATGTGTCACATTTCCGGGGACGGATTTTCCATTGCACGTATTCGAACCTCGATACAGGGCAATGGTCAAACACTGTATCGATAATAGAATGCTGATGGGGGTGTGTCATACGCAAAAGGTAGTTCGCGAAGCAAAAAGTGGTCAGAGCAGAGAAGAAGCCCTGCGATCGAATCAAGCAACCTACAAACCCTATCAGGTGTTTTCAGCAGGCCCCTGTGAACTAGTAAGAACTTTAGCTGACGGTAGAATGGCAATCATTGTTCACCTAGAAAAGCGTTATCAATTGGTTGAAGAGGTGCAGACTTTACCCTTTAGCGTGTACCAATGTGATGAGTTTTTGGATGAAGAATACAGTGAAGATCAAAAGCATCAAGCGGAGCTCATTAGAGACAAAATCATTACACGCTTAAATGCTTTGACACACGATATTCCTGAATTGCAAAAGGAGCTGGCGAAAGAATCGTGGCGAAATAAAGAGGCCTATGATTTCAGTTTCGAGCTTTTTGGACTGTTGCGTATGCCGCCAGATGTGCTGCAAAATATACTTGAGATGCGCACTACCGATCAGCGGCTAGATGCCATGTTGCGTATTATGAATAATGCAGGGATTAATTTGAGTTAATGAAATAAGGGAGATAGCAATTATGAGCAAACGTTTTCAAGACAAAGTCATCATCGTGACCGGTGGTGCAAGCGGCATGGGTCTTGCCACAGTTCAACGATTTTTGAGTGAAGGAGCTAACGTTATTGTTGGGGATCTAAACGAGAAAAATGGTGAAGCTGTATTAGAAGAGGCTAAAGCACAAGGTTATGAGTCTCAAATTCGGTTTGTTGCGGCGGATGTCTCTAAGGAGTCAAATATTGAAGAGCTACTGCAAACCTCCCTTAGTCAATTTGGTCGACTTGACATATTGTTTAATAACGCGGGTATAGGTGGTGCTTTTGGCCCTATCACAGAGATTGAAGAAGAGGACTGGGATCTCACTGAGGGCGTAATGTTGAAAGGCGTTTTTTTTGGCATTAAGCATGCGGCACGAATTTTAATAGAGCAAGGTGAAGGAGGCTCTATTATCAATACTGCCTCTGTCGCCGGACTCAGTGGTGGAGCAGGGCCGGCAGCCTACTCCGCGGTAAAGGCGGGTGTAATTAATCTTACTCGGGCGGCGGCGGTTGAATTAGCCCGGCACAAGATTCGAGTTAATTGTATTTGTCCGGGAGGGATTCTGACGCCTTTGGTGCATCGAGGTAATCCGGATATGATGAGAGATCGATTAACCAAGCTTCAACCTTGGCCCGAAGTGGGAGAAGGTAAGCATATAGCCGGAGCGGTGGTTTTCCTTGCAAGTGATGATTCTGAATTTGTCACAGGTCATCCGTTAATAGTGGATGGTGGTCTAACTGCGGCGGGGCCGTCGGCTGGTCGTTCAAATATGGGTGGGTCGATGTTCGCTGGATTTAAGGGGCTTGATACCGGCACCACGGGTGTAACCCCTAAAATTGTCCCTATGGAGAAAAGTAAAAAGTAGGTTATATACCCATACCAAAAACCGGTTAACTCCCAAGGAGTTGGCCGGTTTTGCGTTGCAGAGTGCGATCTTTATTTAATACCCCAATCCGGATCAGGTGTTATAATCTACAGCACTTACTAATTTCTTAAAATACCGTTTTGAGAATGAATTATGAGCCAGAACACAGAAATTGAAGCTGCAGTTTTTCGCCGTTTGTTAAAACATTTAGATGAGCGCAAAGATGTACAAAATATAGAGTTGATGAATTTGGCGGGATTTTGTCGAAATTGTTTGTCTAAGTGGTATGTAGCCGCTGCTGAAGAAAAAGGTGTAGCAGCCAATTATGATGAAGCTAGAGAACTTGTTTATGGCATGCCTTATTCTGAGTGGAAAGATAAATATCAGCAAGAGGCCACGCCGGAGCAGTTGGCGAAGTTTAATCAGGCCAAGTCTAGCTAAGGAGGTAAAATGGCGTTCAAAATAATCACTGTTGGGGATCTAAAAAGTTTAATGGCAGAGAAGGAGATTGCCATTGTGGATGTACGCGATGCAATGTCCTTCGATCAGAATCATATTGAGAAAGCGGTCCATCTGCATGACGGGAATATTGACTTCTTTTTAGATGAAACCGAGCGGGAAAAGCCCGTGGTCGTTTATTGTTTCCATGGCCATTCCAGTAAAGGTGCTGCAAATTATCTAGATGAGCAGGGTTTTGCTGAAGTTTTTAGCCTAGAAGGAGGGTATACCGCGTGGCAATCATTTGTTGATTGAGCGAGCGGTTTTGAGAGTATGGGGCTTACATTGATGTTATAGTGCGCCGCCGGTTCCGCAGTTTGAAATATACATTTCGTCTAACTCATTGACTAGATTTATTAAATAGGAAACACGATGGCTATCATACGTAGCGTTCTAGGTACGCTGATTTTGTTCTTTGATTGGGCTTTTACGCCTAAAAGCCTAGTCCGAGACCCTGAGTTACAGCGAATCATGGACCAGCGTACCGGTACCTTATCTCTATATGAGTATGCGGCATGTCCTTTTTGCGTCAAAGTAAGAAGAGCCATGAAACGAAAAAGTTTAGTCATACGCCGCCTTGATATTAAGCGTTCTCAAACGAGTCGAAATGAGCTGCTAGCCGGGGGTGGCAAGTTAAAAGTGCCTTGTTTGAAAATTGAAGAAGAAGATGGCGGTGTTCGTTGGATGTATGAGTCCTCTGATATTGTTGACTATCTCACCTCCAGATTCTGCACGGAGCCTGTCGAGTCTGCCCTAAACTCATAGTGGGTTTTTATGAAGAGGAAAATATGCTCCCGCTGTAGACGCCCCGCCACTGTTTGCTATTGCCATACGATTAAGAGCGTGACCAACGCTTGGCCTGTCCAGATTTTGCAGCACCCTGCTGAAAGCAATCATGCTATTGGTACTGCGCGTATTGCTCAATTAAGCTTAAGTCGGTGTCGATTGCAGGTGGGGGAGCATTTCGATAGGACATCAGTTGCAAGTGGGTTGGCGGAGGAGCTGGAACCCATTCTAGTTTATCCCGATGAGAGTGCGACCCCCGTTGAAGAGTTAGATCCTCAGCAGCCAAGAATGTTGCTGTTTCTGGATGCAAGTTGGCGCAAAAGCCGAAGAATGCTCCATGAGTCCTCGTACCTGAGAAGTTTGCCAAAGATTAGTCTCCAGCCTAGAAGGGCTTCTCATTACCGTATTCGAAAGGTTCCCGGTCAATACGCGTTGTCCACCTTAGAAGCGATCGTATCTGTGTTGTCGATATTGGAAGGCAAAGATAATCAATATCAGCCCCTGTTGGATAGCATGGACTGGATGATCGAAAAACAGATAGAGCTAATGGGTAGAGAGGTTTTTCAGCGAAATTATAAAGATAAAGGGTAAGGCTGAGTGAGTAGATATAGTCCTTACCCTGTACTAGTTAACCTATGTATTTAATCTAGGTATTCAACCTAGTAGCAAATGCTTTACCCGATCATATTTCCACCATCTATATCGAGAGTCGTGCCTGATATAAAACCGTTGCCCATGAGTGAGATGGCTAAACTACCGATATCCTCCGATTGTCCCACCCGACCTACAGGTAGAATTTTGGCGGTAGCGGCGAACATGCCGTCACGGCGTTCTTCGGTCATCATGTCATATAAAGGGGTATCAACCAGACCGGGAGAAATGGTGTTGACCCGTATCGGTTGTAGTTCAAGAGCCAAGGCTTTGGAGAGGGACTCCAAAGCGCCATTGCATGCACCCGCCGGCGCTAATCCTTTCATTGGTCGCCGACTAGATACACCTGAAACAAAGGTAATACTTCCGGTTTTTGACATAATTGGTGCAGCATATTTAGCGCACCAATAGGCTCCCCAAAACTTGGTTTCAAAAAAGTTTTTGGCCATTGCTGTTTCCATTTTCAGAAAAGGGCCGCCAGCCGTTGCCGAAGCGGTTATGATGAGGTGATCCAAAGAGCCAACGCTAGAAAACAGGTTTTGTACCTCAGTTTCTTGCTGAATATCGGCGGAAAAAATTTCTACTTTNCCCCCTAATCTCTCTGCCGCTGCCGCTAGCTTTTCATTGCTGCGACTGACAANCACGACTTCAGCTCCTGCTGCTANTGCGGCCTCAGCGCAACCCAGCCCCATTCCAGAACTNCCGCCTACAACCACCACTTTTTGACCTGATAAAGATGTCATTTCATTACCTCTGTTTAGTTACGTCGGGCAGATTACTGCCAGTTTCAAGACTCTCAAATTTTAAGACTGCCAAACTTAAGACCGCTAAATATGGGGGACAAAGATAAATAGTGCCAGCACGGAAACCCGTGTTTTTAGCTCAAGTGGAGAAGAACTGATCANCTGATGTTCTCCTGCTTCAATTTAAACGCGATTGAAGGAAGTTGATAGGGACCGCCCGGTCTTTATTAGGTTGTATATTGATCGATTCTGACTGCGATTCAGCAGCCTTTCCTAACACTTAATCTTTAGTGAAAATCATGATGTACGCAATTGATTTGAGTGGGGCTAGGCCGCTTGGCGACAAGGTTCACGCGGCCACTTTCGTTTCAACTTCTCGCGCTCTTTTTGTGTCAGTATCGCACCGATACGTTGCAAGTTACGGGCTAATACACCCAGCGCAACATAACGCTTAAACCCATCAATACCATGGTCAGGACAACGATCGAGGCCGTGCTGCTCCAACGCGTTAATGGCGGACTCCACTGCTGAATGTTGACGGCGCACTTTCCTATATGCCGGGGCATTGGTTTTTACTTTTTCTTTTGAGGAAATGTGTCCTTTTTTTGGAAGCACTACCTGATCTAAGTGCTGGGTTAACCCCGTCTGGTTAGCGGGGGAATGAAAACCTTTATCAAAGCTGCATGAATTGAGTGAAGGGAAATTCTCTTGCGTTTGTATCACCATCGATATTGCAACATCAACATCCTGGGTTTTTTCCATCACTTGATGATGTAAAATAAATTGATATTGATCTTCCATGATACAGACCTTTAGGCCTAACTCAACTAAGACTCCTGCTTTACCTTTGCTTATCCATTCAGTGTGCGGCTGAAATATAGAATAGATCTTTTCCTTGGCTGAAATAACTTCATCCTTTAAAACACGCCGCTCTATTTGGCCCATTAGAAGTTCAGCATAATCTTGAAAACCGCCTACTTTTTCAAGCTCCTCCTGTAAATGTGACCATGCTTGCGGGGATAGATGTTGGCTTGTCTCTTCTAGGTGTCCAATGCTGCTTTGTACTTTTTCAAAATATTGACGCGCAAGTTGAAGATACCGTTTATGTGCCTTTTTCTTTTTCTCTTCGGCATTGGCTTGACGCGATCGATTGCTCTTTTGGGCTTTTCTCCAATGCGCTTTCAAACGCTTTAAGTTGTAAGCCGATTGCCGCCATCCCGTTATAGTGTGCAGTAGGCAAAGCTGCGTTGTTAGAAGAATGGATTTTCTCGTTGCATCCCATAACATGCCTGTATCTGTAGGATATTCGACGTGGGTCTCAACAACGAATGAGTCACAACGAGCTAAGAGCACATCATCGTCGTCTTTTTTTTTAACAAGGCCATGTCCTGCTTTTACGACAAGCACATTAATTTCCTTAAGCATCTCTTCAGTTAGTAACGCAACATTATCTCTTAAGGTTTGCAAACCATACAAATATTCATCTTGCCAACCGCCATGGCCTAGCATCGCACGAATCGTTTTATGTTCATTGGCTAAGTCATGGAGCCGATCATAATCGCAGTTTAAACCTAAGCGTAAAGTACCCAAAACCAGCAGCACCCATAAATCCATACCGGGGCGACCGTTCTCAAAATCGATCTCAACACCAATATGGTGTTGAAGCACATCAAAGACAGCGTCGCGTGTTGCTGGACAGCCATAGATAAATTGTAGGCCGCGAAGGATCTGGGGGATGTCATCTCGTGAACGTGAATTAAATTTAATCTCTTCGATTGGAGTGGCGCCTAATTCAAGTTGTGGATTAAATAACTGTCGCATGAGAAGCTCTTTTTACCGAAGTTTGAAGGGTGAAAATAGGAGTAACCTTTAAAACATGGGCTATTCTAACATCAGCTTTGTTCAATGCCTAAAGCTTCGCACGGCTTTATTCGCATAGGGTGTTATTTCTTATAGCTTTTTTTATTTATCGTGCCGGCACTAATTATGTGATGAAAATGCTTGGCATCGATGCCGGTGGTGCATCGCTTACGAACTACCAGTCTTCTAGTTATTATAGTCATCAAGAAAACGTACTTCAGCATTTAAAATGGATTACCTATGGCGAAAAGGAAAAAGACCTCCTCTTCGAGCAGGCTCAGCAGCAAGCTAGTCAGCAACAAAAACCCAGACAAATCTTCGAGAGTTTGGTGGACTACTGCTGGAAACATCGCATTACGCTACCTCAATTTACAGAACTATCGGAACATGTCACTGACAGCTATAACGAATTTGAAAACACTCTTCTTGATAAAATCACTTCACTTGCTTCTAGACACCAACTCGATACGCTAGACCATTTGATTGAGTATGATGGCAAAGACAGGCACCCTATTACACTGCTCAAAAAAATCAATCAATCCCTACAGCCTAGGGATATTTCTAGATCGGTCGTCACCACTCAAGAGGTGGGAGAATATTTCTTTGAGATAGAAACGATAATCGAAAACCTAGATCTCTCAAAGCAAGCTACCGAGTATTTTTCAACGTGGGTCCAAAAGGCGCGTATCTCGCAGTTAACCGGCTTAGCGGCTAAGACAAAAATATACTTATATTTAATGTCCTATGTTCGCCATCAATTTTATATTCGCCAAGACGCATTATGTCAAATCTTGTTGAAAACGGTTAAACAAGCCTCCAATAACATCATTAAGGAGCTCCACTCCAGTGACATTAAAACTAGAAGAGCACGAAACAAAGCGATTGCAGCATTGACTAAGTCAAGTAAAGACACCCGGCAATTAGTGCATGAAATCAAATTGGTTTCACAGCTAAACGATGTCACTCCCAGTGAAAAATATTACAAAATTGAGGCGTTACTAGCAGAATTTGATAACCGACAAACCAAAGAGGAACGTCGACTGGTTCAGGAACTAGAAGAGAAACTAAACAGCGTGGTGAGCGACGGTGATCTATACAAAACCATGGAACGACTATCTCGAAAATTACAACTGAGAGTCAGTGGTATTCTTCAGGTGCTTGAATTTAACGAAAAGGAATCAAACGTAGATATCGTTGATGCGA
>JAESQG010000345.1 GCA_016765265.1 Pseudomonadales bacterium
AAATGATTCAGACTCTAATTCTGACGAACCAGTATTAGATGAAACCGCCACAACGGATAGCGAAACTAGTAACGAAAACTCCAGTGATGTAGCAGCTGAACCCATCATTAGCTTGGTTGCGCCTAAAGGAATATTAACCGCACGCTCCAATACTTTTTTCTCTATCTCAACTGATGAATCCGCTACCTGTCGATACGATCAAAGCCCCAATGTCGATTACAGTGAGATGTCCAATAACTTCGATACTGAAGAGCACATTCAACACACGGATACGATTGAGGGCCTAGTCCCTGGCAACAACTATGTTTTATATATCAAATGCCAAACGCTCCCCGGTGCGGAAACCACTAATACGGAAACTGCCGATATAAGAACCAGTGCAGATTATGTCGTTGAGTTTTCCATTCAGTCTTCTGTTTCTATAGGCGACACCATCACTCAGCTAACCATCAAGGAACTTACGGGAGTGAGTCAGAATAACGTATTCTCTCGATCGGGTATTCCTATGCCCCAGGGCCTACTAGCGCAATCCGACCAGATCACCTTGATCAGTGACAAAAACGGGGTGGTTTATCCCACTCAGACTAAACCCCTAGCCCTCTGGCCTGACGGCAGCGTTCGATGGTTGATGATCAATGCGCAAATCGATTTAATTCAATCGGAAATTAAATTATTNAATCTAAANTTTTCGGCGGCCCAGGATATTCTTAACAATCCCGTTANCACCACNGAAACAGATGACTTTATAACGGTGGACACCGGCGTTTTGAGTGTTGAAATTCCGAAAAANACCGGTGACATGATACATCGAGCNTTTATTAATAATACNCTTGTTATNGATCAGCCCACTTCCGATNACAAAAGNGGCGCGTGGGTACAGCTTAATGATGTGACCTATTGGGGATCTAATTTAAGCCGTGATTCAGTTGCCTTATCGAATGACCCTATTGCANTGTACGAGGCGACCTCTCGTGCCAGNNAACAAGGNCCNTATAATTTAAATNATCCTTGGTCGCTAGATGTAGCAATTGAAGAGCAAGGGCCCTTGGCGGTCATTGTAAAGGTATCGGGTACGCATCTCAATAACAGTGGCATGGGCTACTCTAGCTATGTCACTCGAATGACCTTTACCCGTGGCACTTCAGATATCAACTTCCAACACACCTTTATATTTACCGGTGCTGCGGATGATAAGATTCAAGGATACGGCGTGAAGCTGCCCTTTACAGGTGACTTGGCGACTATTGAGAGAGAAAATTCTAGCGGTGGGACTCTGCTACAAACAGACTTTGATCATTTCTCTGTTGATGGCAGTGATCGCATGGGCCAAGCGTCGGGCAGCGTATCCAAAGGGAATAATAACTTCCATATGTCCGTTATTTTACGTGACATGTCAGAGAATTTTCCGAAAGCACTCTCGGTAGAGAACAATGGCATCAATGTGGAGCTTTATCCTTTAGACAATCGTTTTGTTTTAAATTTAGAACGCTACGACAATACTGTTCATAGCGGTAATCCCGATCAAGAAATCGGATACATTGGTGATAATCGGTCCTCACAAGGTATTGCAAAAACCGATCGCTTTTTAGTGAACTTAGGCGCTGGCAATATCGATACCCAAGCTCAGCTCGATAGTTCAAAACGAGTAGATGCCGGCCCACCAATGATGCTGGCCAATGCAAAGTGGTATTCAGATAGTTTGGTCATGGGCGTTGGACCCTATTATTTTGACGCCAATCTTAACACCGGTTCAGAAGTTCACTTTAGAATTGATCGCAAGTTAAAAGTGATCGAGGACTTTATGCGCTTTAATCAGCGTAAACAGTTTGGTTGGTACGGGATGCTAGAGTATGGCGATATTCGCGGTTTATTCTGTGGCAATGGACGCAGCTATGGACAAGTGTGTGACGGTGGTGTTTTCACCTGGATAGAGAAAGGCCGTTACGGTTGGTCCGCCAATTCGGGAGAACCCTTGAATCAATTGTGGATTCAATTTTTGCGGACACTCAATCACGATGTCTTTATTGATGCAGAAGC
Organism: Pseudomonadales bacterium; assembly: GCA_016765265.1. Classification (GTDB taxonomy): domain Bacteria; phylum Pseudomonadota; class Gammaproteobacteria; order Pseudomonadales; family DC-out160; genus DC-out160. The sequence goes on from JAESQG010000345.1 coordinate 2,038, forward strand.
CTTCGCGACACATCAAATGGATATCCCTATGATACATTATGGCGACAAGAATATGGGGAGTCATACCTCGGATATTCTTTATAATTCACCGGGCCTGGTGGGCTCCGTACACCGGCATGGCAAGCAAGGTTGGTCCGGGTATGCCGGCGCAATTGATTATTCTCATGTGGGCGGGATAGAAACCTATTATTATTTAACAGGAGATTATCGAGCTAGGGGAGTTTTATACGAAGCCGCTCGGTTTCTTGCCAAGTGCTCCACCTGTAGTATTGAATCATTACGCAATGGCATTGATGTACTCTCTCGAACCACTAGCATCTTTGAAAATTATAAGGACGAAAATATACATATCCGATTTGATCAAAGAATTGAAACGATGCTGAGCTATTTATATGATGGCGGTAGCAATTCTGGATTTATCTCTGAGTATAATAATGCAAGTCCCTTTGAATACTTCGCTCAAGGCGGCTCCTTTGGTCTTCATTATCACTTTGAAAGAACGGCAGATAGCCGAATTTTACCGATGATATATTATGTAGCAGATCTAATGACCGCTGGCGCTAATGGTGATGCATGGGGACTGGCCGATGGCGCTGGAAGTGCTGGGGAATTTTTCCAAATTTTTGGCATCTCATACGCATTGCACGTTGCGGGCCTATCTATTGGTAATGCGGGAGAACAAGAACGTCATGACCGATATTACAGTCTGACAAAAAGAATCCTGGAACAAAATGCCCATTCCGTTGCAGTGGGAGGAGCCACATCAGCCATCCCGCTTTCCGCATTTCAAAACTTACCCGATAACTGGGAAAACTGGCTCTGGGAATGGCCCGGCGCACCCTACGCTATGGCTGACCCAGCCCCATCAAAAGACCAGGCCTATCTTCTGCCCTTTGCTCGGCAACTCACATTCTTGAATGATTATATGCAAGATTATCATTCCTACAGGGCCTTCCTTCAGCTAGCCGTGGCCGCGGCCATAATACCTACTGATGATCCCTCATTAACACCACAATAATCTTTAAAATTGGGACGACTCAGGCTAGCTCTTCCACTTGATGTTACAGCCAACACTGGGGGTCTGATCGCTTGCAATGGATTTCTCAGCGATTACCAAATCCATGGCATCTTTTAAGTCTGCCCCCGTTATAGGCGTACTACCATTAGGTCTAGAATCATCAAACTGACCTCGATACACCAATTGTAAATTCGCATCATATAAGAAAAAATCAGGCGTACAGGCGGCGTCATAAGCCTTTGCTACAGATTGATCCTCATCGTACAAATACGGAAAACAATACTCTTTCTTTGCCATCAACTCAGGCGCATCTTGAGGATAATTGACCACATCGTTAGCACTGATAGCAACGATACCTAAGCCTGAGTTCTGGTAAGACAAACCCAAATCAATCAATGCTTTTTCTAAATGGATAACATAAGGACAATGATTACATATAAACATAACCAACAGTCCTTTATCGCCTCTTGCTACATCAATAGTAATTTTTCCCCCAGTCTTCGGATCAAGCAGCTTAAACACCGGTGCAACAGATCCAAGGGGGGACATGGTGGAGGGAGTTAAGCTCATTTATCTAATCCTTAAAATTTTTATCCCAGTTCTCAATAATTTCAGTTCAGGTCTGTAATAATATTAATTCAAATCCACTGCAAATTTTCGCAAAGTTTCCAATGGCACAATCTCTAAGGCTTTCTGGTGAGTACTGGTTAAAGCGACTCTAGGAGCCATCCCACCCTCAAAGGCTT
>JAESQG010000346.1 GCA_016765265.1 Pseudomonadales bacterium
GTGTAAGTAATTATTTCTAAGAATTTTGATTTCCCAAATTACTGTCGTAGTTAGCTGGATTTGTTACGACGAGAATTAAGTTGAAAAGTGGGTTTTTGTACGGCAGTAATTTGGGAAATAACAGTAATGGTGGGATTTGAATATATGTATTCACAGAGAGAGATTCGGAATTGCTTTAACTGCCATACTGAAGATATTGACATAGATGCGGGGAAGTATGTTGGCGGAGGCTTGAACTTGGGCTTTGGCGGCAAAAATAGCGCGCTAGGTTTACATATAATGCAGTTTGCAGAGGAATCCAATGTAGCCAGACGTCTGACGTTAAGTTATTCCCTGTCTATGTAATATATGGGCCGTTCGATTTGATAGTAATGAGAGCAAGCTAATGGAGCCGCTCTCATTACTTTAAAAGACAGCCTAAAGTTCAACAAACTCAGCCCTTATTCCACGTTGTACTCGGTTACGACGATCCTTGTGTAACGACACGCTAAATTCCCGACGACGACACCGAAAATTCCCTAATTTATATCACTAGGCTATCATTTTTTACCATCCATTAATTGCGCTTGAGTCAAGGATGGTAGGAATGACATGCTCCGATAAGCAGGTAGGGAAACTGATGAAGGAAAAACACAAGTACACCAAAGAAACGGGTGCTGCCCGAGCAGGAATGGACCCCAAAACAGCACGTAAATACCTCAAGGCTAATCAGCTGCCTTCAGAGCTGAAAAAGTCCCCTCAACCCAGCACTCAAGCTCAGCTATTCGACTCCCAATGGAGCGAGATTGAGAGCTTTCTTGACAACGCTCCTGGGCTAGAAGCAAAAATCATATTGAGATGGTTAATCGATAAATACCCCGAGCAATATCAAGACAAGCACCTACGGACCCTACAAAGAAAAGTGCGCCGGTGGCGGGCTCTTGAAGGTCCCAAGAAAGAGGTGATCTTCCGTCAATCGCTCAAGCCCGGCAAGCAAAGTCAGTCTGATTACACCGTTATGAATTCGCTAGAGATCACCCTTTCCGGCGAGGTTTTTAACCACCTATTGTTCCACTTCATGCTACCTTATTCATGCTGGGAAACGGCCTCAATTTGTTTTAGCGAAAGCTTCGAGAGTTTATGCACCGGTTACGAGCAAGCGGTATGGCAACTCGGGGCGGTGCCGGGAGAGCACCGCACTGATAACCTCAGTGCAGCGACCCACAAACTGGGAAGTCGACGCGAGTTCAATGAGCGATGGACTCAGGTGCTTGATCACTACCAGGTGAGCCCAAGTCGCAACAATCCGGGGCAAAGCCATGAGAACGGCAGTGTTGAAAAAAGTAATGATCTGATCAAAAAAGAAATTGCACAACGCCTGATGTTGCGTGGATCCAAAGATTTTTCCAACCGAGAGGCTTACGAGGCATTTTTAGCTGAAGTGATTGAGCAGCGCAACAGAGGACGCAAAGACAAACTGATAGAGGAGCTCAAGGAGTGTAAATCGTTACCGCAAGGGAGATGGTATCGCCCGCAAACGCTGTCCTCAACGGTCTCACCAGAAAGTCTCATTACCATTGAGACCGTACCCTACTCGGTACCCAGTCGTCTCATTGGTCAAAGAGTCGAGATAAAGCTCTATCCCGATAAGCTAGAGATTTATTATGCCAAGCATTTTATCGAAGCGATAGTACGCAAGGAGCCTGGAGAAACCGGCATTAACTATCGACATGTGATTAACCAGTTGCTACGCAAACCCGGCGCATTCGAGGGGTATCGTTTTCGTAATGACTTGTTTCCAAGTGCTGTCTTTCGAAGAGCCTATGATGCACTCATCCAGCATTCTCCCTCCGGTGGGCATAAGCTCTACCTGGCGGTTCTACAATGCGCAGGCAACACCTCAGAGTATGAGGTCGAGTTGGCCATTGATTTATTGTTGACTAGCGCTATGGCCCCCACCTTAGAGCAGGTGCAGCTACTGGTTAGGAGTCCAGACAAGGAGGTCCCTATCGTGCAGATAGATCAACCGGATCTGGCTGAATACGACTTGCTGCTCCCAACGCGAGGTGAACCCAATGCCCGACATTAATAATCTTGAGGGTTTGTTAAAAAAGCTGGGGCTCAAAGCGATGGCACAACAGTATTTATCGTATGCAGATGGCTGCGAGAAGAGCGGGCAAACCTACCTTGAGTATCTTACTCAATTGGTTAGCCTGGAGCTGGAAGATCGAGATCAGCGGCGCATTCAAAGGCTAACCAAACAAGCGCACTTACCCTGTTTAAAAACAATAGAGGAATTTAAGTTACAGCGTGTCAAAGGTCTATCACCGAGTATTCTAGAGGTGTTGCGTGGTGGCCAATTTATTGATCAATGCGAGAACCTACTCCTGTTCGGTAATCCTGGTACCGGTAAGACTCATCTGTGTATTGGACTGGCACAAGCGTGGTGTCAGCGAGGTCGAAAAGTATTGTACACCAGTGCCGCCAGTTTAGTGCAGAGGCTACTGCGGGCCAAACGTGACCTTGAGCTGGATCAGTTGATCAAACAATTTGATCGTCTCGATATGTTGATTATTGATGACATCTCTTATGTCCCCTACGAGCGACAAGAGACCGATGTGCTGTTTACGCTCTTGTCCGAACGCTACGAGCGGCGCAGCATGATGATCACGAGCAACGCAAAGTTCTCGGACTGGGAATCAATCTTTAAAGACAAAATGACGACAGCCGCGCCGATAGATCGATTGGTACACCACTCAACGATACTGGAGTTAAATGCGCCGAGTTACCGTACCGAAATCGCTAAGAAAAAGAAAAGTAAAAGGAAAAAAACTACTCAAAAAAAACCGACAAAAAAGGAGGCTAAATAACCGTGCTACACTAACACACAGGCGGGAATTTTCGATGTCGTCAACGGGAATTTAGCGTGTCGCCACACAATCCCTTATACCCATAGCTTCCCGACTTCACTCACTTTAAGGTATCAGCGTGTCTGTAGGGCGCATGTTTAGGTGTTTTTTCTAGAAATCGTTTTGTAGTGCCTAGTAAAATATATATGTTGCTTAATGTTAGCGGGCATGCTAGTGTTCCCGCTATGTTTGTACGAGTGAAGTCAACGCCCAATAGTCCCCGCCAATCGGTTCAGATAGTGGAATCTGTACGTGTAGGCGATAAGGTGCGCCAGAAAATTCTGCGTCATGTAGGCATTGCGATGAATGATGCCGAATTAGTCAAACTTAGGGAAGTGGGCGAGTTTGTTAGAGCCCAATTAGAGCAAGAGCATCAAAGTAATTTATTCTCCGCCGAGCAAGCCGCTGAACAAGCGATCGATGCCAAGAAAAAGCCTAAGGTCAGCGCACAACAAGCGTTGAATGTTAATCTTCGAGACCTCAAAGAAGTCCAGCGATCGGTGACCGGTATCCATGAAGTCTTTGGTGCGGTGTACGAGCAACTGGGTTTTGACTCTGTCTGGGGAAAATCAAAGCGTTTTGGAAAAAGACGGGGGATACTCAAAGACATTACGCTAGCCCGTATAGCGCAGCCAACCAGCAAGCGGGCTTCAGTGGATTTGCTGGAAAGAGACTTTGGTATTCAGTTAAATTTAAATTCGGTTTATAAAATGATGGACGCCCTGGATGAGGCGGCCATCGATCAGATTCAACGCTGTGCAGGTGAAGCGGCCACTCAGATGTTAGGCGGCTCACTGGATGTCTTGTTCTACGATTGCACCACCTTGTATTTTGAATCTTTTGAGCCCGATGCCTTGCGTCAAAAAGGCTTTAGCAAAGACCATAAGGCAAACGAGACGCAGGTGCTACTAGCGCTGCTGGTCAGCGAAGAAGGGCTACCGGTGGGTTATGAGGTGTTCCCTGGAGCGATGTTTGAAGGCCATACACTGGTTCCTATCTTAGAGAGTTTAAAGAAACGATTCGAGATTTCGCGGGTGGTTTTTGTTGCCGATCGAGGCCTGTTTAACGAAACAAATTTAGCCGCCTTAGAGGAGGCCAACATTGAGTACGTGGTGGGGACCCGGTTAAAGACCCAAAGCAAAGCGCTCAAAGAACAAATTCTGCAGACCGACCACTATACTGATCTGAATGAGCAGATCAAAACACTCATCATTGATCGCCCGAAGGGGCGTAGAATGATTGTGAGCCACAGTAAAAAGCGGGCAGACAAAGACAAGCATGATCGAGATAAAGCGATTGTTAAATTAAGAAAGAAGTTATCTAAATCGAAAAAGCCAAAAGAATTCATCGCCTCTTCAGGGTATAAAAAATACCTCAATGTGCCCAGTCTCGGGCAGATCACCATCAACCAGGAAGCCATCGCAGAAAGCGCAAAATGGGATGGCTTGCACGGTGTTATCACCAACACCGCTGACACTGACACAGCGACGGTATTAGAGCATTACCGAGGGCTGTGGAATATTGAGGAATCTCTTCGTATTCAAAAGCATGATTTGAAAGTACGTCCGATTTATCACTGGAATGAATCCAGAATACGGGCTCACCTGGCCATTGCCTTTATGGCATTTTGTTGTGTGCGTCATTTGGAGTATCGGGTAGCGTTGCAGTACCAGAAATTATCGCCAGAGGTGATTAGGCGAGAGCTTGCTCATGTTCAAGTGAGCTTACTGGAGGATAGAAAAACCAAATCCGTTTACGCCATGCCCTCTTCGGTGAGTCCCAAGGCGGAGAAAATCTATCAGGTATTAGGCCTGAAACCCTCAACAACAGCCTACCAAGTTAAGTAACACCTCCCCCTTCATAATCGGTTGAACGATAAGCATTGTAGTGCCTAATTGCAAGTGCTCATCTTAATAAAATCAAAGGCTTAGATGAAAAAGGGAGTGAAGTCAGGAGATAATCTAGTTAATGATGCTGTTCTCCATTCGGACAGTGATTGCTTTTTCTAGCAATTGATCCACTCGATCCCAATTACCCGCTTGCCTAGCTTGCTTGGCTAAGGCTAGATAA
>JAESQG010000347.1 GCA_016765265.1 Pseudomonadales bacterium
TGCGGTCAGTGCTGATTTAGTTACCGCTCGAGCACACACTGCCGCCCGTGCTATTGGTTTAGCGCAAGTGGCGCTGGAAGATGCTACGGCATACGCGCAGGAGCGCGAGCAGTTTGGACGCAGCATTGCTGACTTTCAGGTAACGCGTTTTAAACTTGCCAAGATGGCCACTGAAATTGAAGCGGCCCGGCAGCTCAATTACCATGTGTGCGCCCAGGTAGATACTGGACAACGTTGTGATAAAGAAGCCGGTATGTCAAAATATTTTGCATCAGAGATGGCGGAGCGAGTGACTAGCGAGGCACTGCAGATATTCGGTGGGGCGGGTTACACCAAACTGCATTCGGTGGAACGATATTGGCGTGATGCGCGACTCACAAAAATATTTGAAGGCACCTCTGAAATTCAACTGCGCATCATTTCCGACCATATATTGGGGAAGAGTAAATTTCAATAAAGAGGTCTTAAAGTTATACTTTAGAATAAAGATTAATAAGGGTAACTTCATTGTGTGAGCCTATCCTCATTATGGGTCCCCAGGTACCTGTGCCAGGGGAAACGTAGAGATGACTTTTGCCCTCTGAATAGAGTCCGACGATGCGTTTGAAGGCGCGTTTGACTAAGAAGTTAAAGGGAATAATCTGGCCATTGTGGGTGTGACCACAAAGCATCAGATCAATACCAACACTTGCAGCATGAGTAAACCCATCGGGTCGATGGTACATTAGGATTTGGTACAGTTCTGGATTTCTCTCAATGAGTGGTAGCTCCTTTGCTACTTTGGCTTTGCTTTCTGCATCGTCAATTCCAATGAGTTCTAATTCTTTCCACTGGCAGGACTCGTTACGTAGAATCTGAAACCCTGCTTGACTTAGAATATTTAAAGCGGCGTCTAAATCGATATATCGTTCGTGATTTCCGATAACAAAATAGATTGGGCATTGGATTTGTTGCAGTGATAAGAGGTCCTCTAGGGTGAGGCCGTTTAAATCAACAAAATCGCCGGTGATTAGCAATAGCTCCGGTTTCAGCTTTGCGACTTCTCCTGCAATAGGGCGTAGAAATGCGGGGTGGCGCGAGCCAATATGGACGTCACTAATTTGCACCAATCGATAATTATTATTTAATTTGTTTGAGTATAGGGAGATCTCTTTTACCTTTAGTCTCATGGCATTGATGATGCCGTAAGTTGAGATTAATGCCGTTAAAATCCAAGAGGTTTGTATCATTACGGCGGTGGGATATTGCGGTAGAAGTAGGCCGGCTAATAGAGTCACGCTGCGGATACAGAGGTATACAAAACAGACCCCTAGACTAGTCATGGCTATACGAGCCAGGTTCTCCGTGATGGGATGATGCCAATACTCAACGCTTAAGCGGCCCATTAGCGGGCTGAAAGCGATCAGAATCATTAGAATAGTGGGTATGGAATAGATAGCGTCTTGGAATTCCAGCACCGGGATAAAAAATATCAGATAATAAAATAGCGCTACTAGGCTCAGAATAGAAAGGGTTCGAAACGGCTTTTTTCGCAGAGCTTGCGCGATTGGATTTGCCATAGCTTAGAGGTTTCTCTGGGTTGTGGGATAACATAGTATATTAGACAAAATGTGAATGACAGGAAGAATGGTAATTGAGCAGACCCCAGAAAGTGGCGGTGTACTAATGTAATAAAACCAAATTAAAAGGCAAATAATTAGAATTTATTACTCCAATAATCTGTGGAGATAAGCCCTTCTAAAGCTCTTTCCTTGGCCCAGTTCTCCTGCACTAGCATGGGTTTCTCATAAAAAATATCCACTTGACCCAGGCATAAAATGGCGATGGGTAAGCTGTCCTTAGGCATTTTTAATAAGCTTGCGAGGGCTTGAGGGTCGAACAGTGACACCCAGCCCATGCCGATGCCTTCCACTCTAGCGGCTAGCCACATGTTTTGAATGGCACAGGATAACGAGGCCATGTCCATTTGAGGCAGTGTTCTGCGCCCGAATATATGTTTCTCTCGTTTGTCGGGCAATGCGGCAACTAAAAGTTCAGCACATTGTAATACGCCTTCGACTTTAAGTTTTAAGAATTCATCTTTTCTTTCATTTAAAGCCTTGGCAGTTTCCTCCCTCTCTTTGTCAACAATCTTCGAAATTTCAACCCGAATATTGGGGTCGGCAATTCTAATAAAGCGCCAAGGTTGCATCAAACCGACGCTAGGCGCCATGTGTGCCGCATTCAGAATTCGGTTAAAAACGTCAACATCTACAGGCTCGTTGGTAAAATGGCGCATATCACGGCGTTCCGCCATTGCTTTGTAAACAGCTGCTTTTTCTTTATCTGTGTAGCTGTGTTTACTAGGCATAGTGTGTTATCCGTTTTATAGAGCTTTGCAAAGTGCTTACTGATGCTGAATGACTGATGTCGAGGCATAAGATAGGAGGAGCTATTTGTTACGAGCTATTTGTTACGAGCTATTTGTTACGAGCTATTTTTTAGGGTTATTGTGGGGTGTGCCGTATCCAGTTGCTGGGGGAGGTGCTGATTTTTTAGCCATTTTTATTTGACTATAAATATAGCATTCCCGGGTAACATTCTTGCCCGTTAATTCTGTAATGAAACCTTCAATCGAGAGGCATTATAGTGAAATGAAGTCTAGATGGAAATAATGTTCAAGGACGAATACCGTTAATCTCAAAGGCGGCCTTGTGGCAATTGGGTCGAACGCGTTATATTTCCGCAGCCGAAGTCATTTTAATTAGGAAATTCAAATTATGGTCGTGTCGAATAATGCCAGTTCTACTGTATCCGTCAGTGACGCCGTAGATAGCCGACGAACAATACGCCAGTTCCTCGATAAGCCCGTGACCAAGGCAGATGTCGAAGATATTCTAGTAAAAGCGCAGCGAGCCCCATCCGGTGGTAATTTACAACCCTGGAAAGTCTATGTAGTGGCGGGCGAAGCGCGGGATGAACTCGTTAATATTGTAATGGAAAAACGCAAGACTAATCCAATAGGCGACGGTTCGGAATATGATATATACCCTCCCGAGCTAAAAGACCCCTATCGCACTCGACGTAGAATATGCGGTCAGCAGTTGTATGAAACTATCGGGATTGGACGAGAAGATCGTACCGCAAAATTTGCGCAGTTAGAAAGAAATTTCTCTTTTTTCGGCGCACCGGTTGGACTGTTTTTTACAATAGACAGACAAATGGGGTTGGGTCAATGGGCTGACATGGGTATGTTTATGCAAAATGTCATGTTGTTGGCCATAGAAAAAGGTCTGGCCACTTGTCCGCAAGAAGCTTGGGCTGTCTGGTACAAAACCATTTCGGATTATGTCGCAATCCCAGATGAAGAAATGCTGTTTTGCGGTATGGGCCTGGGATATGCAGATCCTTCCGCTCAAGTGAATACCTTTGTTACGGAAAGAGGCGGGTTGGAAGAATTTGCAGTGTTGAAAGGTTTTTAAGGAGTAATTTAATACCTTGCATAGGATTTGTAGCCAGCTTTATAAGTGAATAGATAAAAGTGTATCGATCTTAAAACACTGAGATTAAGGAATGTTTATGAAATTTTGTCCGCAATGTAAAAGTGATATTAATGAAGATGAGCTGGATGGAGCCGTGAGGCTGATCTGTAGTAGCACCCAATGTGATTATATCTATTGGAATAATCCGATTCCTGTGATTGCCGGAATTGTCGAATTGGATGGCAAGTTTGTAATGGCCCACAACGTGACTTGGCCAAAAGGAATGTTTTCCGTTATTACCGGTTTCTTGGAGCAGAGAGAAGATCCAGCGGAGTGCATTGTGAGAGAGACTAAGGAAGAGCTGGGGCTTGATGTTTATGAGCAAAAGTTGGTGGGAGTCTATGGCTTTGATCGGATGAATCAAGTGATTATCGCCTATCATGTAAAAGCTAAGGGAAAGATAGTGCTAAACGAGGAGTTGGATGACTACAAGCTGGTTGAGTTAAACGAACTAAAACCTTGGCCATTTGGGACTGGTTTAGCGATAAAAGATTTTTTGATTATGAATAATGTAGAGGTGTAGGTTTTGAGCCTTATTGCAACATAAATTCTAATCGTTTGACTGTCTATCAACGCAACTTTACCAGTAAAAAGTAGTAGGCTTGAATCTCACTTTTTACTGGACCTTTTCCTTTAGTGGATCTATTCATTTAGTGGATAATGGCCATGCAGTTGAACGATCTCTTCCTACTTCTTATCATGGGCGCTGGCGGCGCCTATTGGTGGTATGCCTCCAAGAATCAAGAAATTGCTATTACCGAAGCGAGGCGACTTTGTGGCATCGATGGCCTTCAACTTTTAGATCATACTGTGGAACAAAAAAAGTTAGGATTGAGCCGTAACAAGTTTGGCAGCGTCTGTTTTCTTAGACAATATACATTTGAATTTACAACTACAGGTGAACAACGATACCAAGGGCGAATTACCATTTCTTCAGGGAAAATTTTAAAGTCTGACTTGGACGCATATCGAGTATATGTTGAGGATATCCCTGACCCTTGATATAAAGAATAATAAGTCAGTTACACGCAGTGTGGAGTAGCTCTAGCGAAAAGCATTCTAATAGGGAAGGCAGCTTTTCAGCTCCGAGAACAGCTTTTCGCGATCAATAGGCTTGGTTAGATAACTGTTCATGCCCGACGATATGGCTTTATCTATTTGCTCGACCATTGCGTGGGCAGATAATGCAATAATTTTGATGTCTAATTCAGGATGACTCTTTTCCCAATGTCTGATCTCTTCAGCGGCTTCATAACCATCCAATTCGGGCATTTCGCAATCCATCAAAATGGCATCAAATCGCTGGCCGTGATCTTTATAAAAATTCACCGCTTCTATACCGTTGACTGCTAACTCATAAGTCACACCAAATTTATCTAGCAATTTGGTGATGACCAGTTGGTTCACTACATTATCTTCTGCAACCAGCAGATTTAAGCTAAGAGCATCCATCTGACTAGACTCGTTCTCTTCCTTAGTTGTCGTTTTGCTTTCGCTATCGCAAATTTGAATGAGTAAGAGTTTGAGATAATCAGGCTGCAATGGCTTGTATATGTGCTGAATATTGACATCTTTGTTGGCACTACTTTTTTCGACGAAGGTATGTCCAAGAGAAATAACATGACTTGCTTCTTTTATATAGTATTGAATATTTTCTGAGGTTACATGGGATTCCTTTTTATCTGGAGGATTCGATAGGTGATCAGCTTCTATAAATAAAATATTTCCAGCCAATGGGGTTGTCTCTATTTTATGTTCAAAATAATTGACTTTAAATCCCCATTGAGAGAGTAGGGCCATCAGATAAGCTTTTTCAGGGTAGCTAAATCCGGCCAGAAAAATAGTTTTAGATTTTAGGTTTGGAATGGGTGTAGCGAAAGCAGCAGAAATCTCCCGCTCTGAAAAATCTTCTATGGTAAACCAAAAAGTGGAGCCTTTGTCGGGAGAGCTGTGAACACCAATGTCTCCACCTAATAAAGCGCTAAGTTCTTGGCAAATGACAAGACCAAGCCCGCTGCCACCGTATTTTCTCGCTGTGGAAACGTCAGCTTGTGCAAAGGATTGGAAAAGTTTAGCTGTTTGTTCTTCGGTTAATCCTATGCCACTGTCTTGTACCTCAAACCGAATCAGTTTCTTGCCGTCGGTTGTGATATTATTTGCGCTAAGCGAGATATAGCCATTGTCAGTGAATTTGAATGCGTTGCTAAGCAAATTGAGTAATATTTGTCGAATGCGGCCAGAGTCGCTGGTGATGACCATGGGCAGTTGTAAATCTGGCATTAAATAGAGGTCTAGACCTTTTGATTTTGAGGTGGCTGCAAAAACAGCCACGCAAGAATCAAGTAGTTGAGGTAAATTAAATTCGGTTCTTTCCACCTCTAGTTTACCCGCTTCGATTTTGGAATAATCTAGAATATCATTAATGATACTCAGTAGTGCATCGCTGGAGCTTTGTATGTTTGATATATAGTGTGTTTGTTCGTCATTCATCTCGGTATCTTTGATTAAATCGACCATACCTAGAATGCCGTTCATGGGGGTTCGTATTTCGTGGCTCATNTTGGCAAGGAAATTACTTTTTGCTTTTGTAGCNGTTTCNGCAGCAATTTTTTCTTCCAGNGCAGTCTCTCTNTCTCTCTTNGCTAAATTNATTCTTTCNGTGAGNGCNAANGATATTAAAATTGCTTCAATTGCTGATCCAATTTGCCANGTGTTTTCAGTTAGGAAATTGACGGGTAAAAATCCCCAGGTTTTAGCGCTATAGGTCAGACCGCCGAATATGACAATGGTCCAGGCGAGAAGGAAGTATTTTGCAACGCGATTATTGTGACGTAAGGATACAACCCCCGCCACCCATATGATTGTTCCCGATGTTGCCGCAAGCATATTGCCGATAGTAATTGCATAATAGTAGTCAATAAGAAAAACCAGAAAAATGCAGGGTACTTCACAAACCAGTGCAATGTTCATGGCGAAATGTATGCGAGGTGCTTGTGTTCGAGTGTTCAATAGGTCGCGGGTGAATAAATTCAACATAACCATAGATAGGCTAAGGAAAACGGCTAGAGCTTCCCTTGACCACCATGGGTCCATAAAATAAGAGACACTTGATAATTGACCGTTTAACAGAACGAAAAATATAAGATGATGTGTGGCAATCATAGCGATATATTTTAAATACAGTGTTTCTCTGAGCGAAAACAACAAAAATAAGCTGAGGGATATTACCGTAATGATGATTCCGTAGTAGAGACCAAGCATTGAATTAGCTTTGCTCTCACTGCGTTGCAGGGCATTTCTGGAAACTAGGGTGAGGGGTATTTCCAGGGAGTCTTTTGTACTTATTTTTAAATACAGGGTCTTTGTTTCATCTGAAGTGAATTCTAAGGGAAAGATATAATGTCGAGTAGAGTAATCGCCTCTTGAGTTTGGGATTTGTCTGCCGGACTCTACCACTGTGTAATCGTTGTGGATATTCAGCGAAGTTGAGTTTTGATGACTGAATTCATAGAGCGTGATGTGGTCCATAAGGGGGTAGGCAAAGTTCAGATATTTGAAATGAACATCGTTTGCCGACTCGTTTTTGCTTGAGAAATGCAGAGAAAACTTTACCCAATAAACTGACTGTGTATAACCTATATTCGGGATTGAGGAATGGATTTTTCGGAATTCGTTTTCATGGCTGTCGATGTTAGCTATTTCGATATTACCGCTAGGGTCTTCAAAAACCCTCAGGGTACTAGAAAGGTCATAAACGTCCTGGCTTGTATTGATCTCTAGGGTTTCTAACTCCGAACTAAAAGCAATGGCGTTTATTTGACAGAGCAAACTCAGGGCTAACAATGTAGAGCGAAATAGCTGTTTCATGCAAAATCAATTAACGTCTTATTTGCGTTTAGTGGCGATAATTTGAGTATAGGCGGGTTGCGGGAAAAGGACTTAGCCACTCCTACTAGCGGCGTATCTTTTTACCCAAAAGCGGTTGAGAGAAGGGGATCCAAATTCATGTATTGTTCTTAATGGCTTGAATAGGCGTAAAGTTAACATGCTGAAGCTGTAGTTTTGATATGTATATTATATGATTTGTACGCCCTACCATGGTAGAGCTTTAAGCTAAAATGGAATTTGGTTAACTGAGGTGCCAAGAAACGGGTGGGCTGGCGCCATAGTGCCATAGTGCTATATTTTGTTTGGCTGTAGCTTTCGCTATCGCGATCATTATTTAAGTTCCCCATAATGAGATGGAAAAGAAATCAGTGAACTTTGGGGTTAAGTAGAGATTATCCTGTGGTTTAGTTATAAAAATGGACTATCTTTACTTTAATTCCAACTGATGAAAACAGCGCTAATATTGTTAGCGTCGTTTTGGATTGTTTTTTTAAATGGTCGTGCTATGGATAAGAAAAGAATGCGTCCTCAATTTTCTATAAAAGGTTCAATGCCGTTCGGTTATACGCTGCGATGGCGATGCCTTATTTACTTGATCCTCTTGTCTCAGTGGTCTGTGGCTGATCCCATTCGAATTGGTGGCTTCTTTTCTACCGGTATAACCGATGCCAATAAGGACAATACAGTTCTTCTCAATAATCAAATTGAAAATAAAACCAATTATCTAGCCGATACTGTCTTCGGGTTGCAGCTCGATACGCGACTTACGAAAGAGACACGTTTCTCTGCACAACTGACAGCTCAGGATAAAAACAATAGTTTTGATTTGGCGGCAGAGTGGCTATTTATCTCCCAGCAACTTTCTACTAGCGTGGAGCTGCGAGCAGGTCGATTGCGCTTACCTATTTATTTCATCTCAGAAACAATAAATGTGGGGCAATCCTACGACTGGGTACGGCCTCCTTTGGAAGTCTATGCGCTCACGGGCGGGCTCACCAATTACAATGGCTTCAGTACTCTCTATAAGTATAATTTCTATGCTTCAACGATAGAGGCCGAAATCTACTTGGGTCAGGCAAAAGATTCCCTAAGAGTGAAAAACCAAAGCCTTAATGTTGACACGGATCACTTTTATGGCGGTCAAATAACGTATATAGCAGATCGTGTTATAGCAAGAGCTTCGAGAATACAAACTAGTGCGACAGCTGATTTCCTAGATTTAGGTATAACAATCGATTCGTCCGCTGAAATTAGTGTAGTAGGTTTTAACTATACTCAAGGTAATTGGAGCGGGCTGATGGAATACGGGATTCTTGAGACTGAAGACGACGGCGATACCTCTGCGTATTACCTATCGCTCCACTATACTGTCGATCGGTTAGTACCCGTAGTCACTTTTGGCTCAAGCCGAACAAACCCCGACGCTACTAGCCCCACAATTAAAGGCAGCTCTGTATCATTAGGGGTTCGATATAATTTCAGCGAGAGAAGCTCGATGAAATTACAGGCACTAAAAGGAGAGGTTCTGGATGGGCCTTCTCTAGTTGTTCTACCCGGAATATCCGGCTTTGACGACGAAGTGACGATGTACAGTGCCACTTTAAATCTTATCTTTTAAGAGCAACTTTATGAAGCAGATAATAAAATGGATTTTGTTTATCGCTTTGTTGTCACCTAACCTGGTGCTGGCAGACATTGCTGTTATAGTCAATGTCGACAATCCGACGGTCACCATCTCACCTGTAGATCTAAAGAATATCTATAGGGTGAGGGTAGCCCACTTCTCAGAT
>JAESQG010000348.1 GCA_016765265.1 Pseudomonadales bacterium
ACGCTCACTTAATCTGTCCAATTTTAACAGGATCGAGTCTTTCATAATTTACATTAATCCACCGTATTTAATCATCATCGAGCCCAAACAACTCGCGCGCCCAATCTAGCAGGTCAATTCGTCCTTCTGAACCGGCCTTACGCAAGCCAACGCTAGGTTTATGCAATATTTTATTGGTAAGCGAGTGCCCCATACGCGTTAGCGCTTCTTCTGGATCCATACCTCCTCGAATAAGTTGAATCGCTTTTTCGTGCTCTTCTTCTCTCATGCTTTCCACAGAATGCCGGTAATGCTTAAGGGTAGCCACGGCATCCAGCTCCCGCAATTGTCTCATAAACTGAGTGACGCGTAATTCCACGATATCTTCGGCCTGACTCGCAGACTCTTGTCGAGATTGTTGGTTATCTTTAATCGTTACATTGAGATCATCTACTGTGTATAGATAAACATCATCCAGGTCTCCCACTTCAGGCTCAATATCTCGCGGCACAGCAATATCGATCATAAACATGGGTTTGTGTTTGCGGCGCTTAAGCGCCTGTTCAACCGCACCCTTGCCCAGGATCGGTAATGGACTTGCGGTAGAGGTCACGACAATGTCTACAGAATCCAGGGCCGTAGGAATTTCTTCTAATGTAATCGCAACACCATCAAACTCATGTGCCAATACAGCAGCCCGCTCTAGCGTTCGATTGGCAACGATTATTTTTTCTACTTGATTTTCTTTTAGGTGCCTCGCCACCAATTCCACTGTTTCACCTGCCCCCACTAGCATCACTGATGTCTCTTTAAGGCTACTAAAAATGTGTTTCGCTAGGGATACTGCAGCGAAAGCAATTGAAACAGGATTAGCACCGATATCAGTATCGGTTCGAACTTGTTTAGCGACTGAAAAAGTTTGCTGAAAGACTCTGCCTAATTCAGGACCAATTGTCCTAGCCTCCTTGGCGACGGTATAAGCAGACTTTAACTGTCCTAAAATTTGTGGCTCACCTAACACCAAGGAATCTAAACCAGAAGCCACTCTAAACATGTGTTTAACCGCCGCTTCATTCCAATATTCGTAGGCACAGGCCTGAAGCGTAGCACGGGTCAAACGATGATAATCGCTAATCCAATCAATCAAACGATTGCTGTCATTCCCGTCGGTACTACAATAAAGCTCCGTTCTATTACACGTAGATAAAATAGCCACCTCATTGAGATTAGCGGTATCACGCACAAGATTATGGGCTGCTTGTACAGTGTCAGGAGAAAAGGCTAGCTTCTCTCTTCACTCAACTGCTGCCGTCCTATGGTTAATACCAAATGTTAACAATCCCATGAATATTCTCTATCATCTACAAACACATTCATCACAAATCGCGCTTATCCCAGATCCTACGCACCACAGATCCTAGGCATCACAGATATAAATCCTAGCGCTAATGATGTCGAACACAAACCAAACGAGCTTCTTTCTGCACAGCACCTGCCCAGGGTGAATTAATGCTGAGCAATTTATACCCCGTCACAGTAATTCGCGCATTTTGCGCTATCGGACAATTAAAGACAATCTAATCACCCAATATCAATTTTAAACGGTATGGCAAAACAGAATTCAGACTAACTAACCTGAACTTACGCCAAAGTGTTGCTGTCTACTCCCCGCTCGTTCTTCTATAGTGAAGGATAGCGATAATGAATAAAATTAGCCTAATGAAATTGCCATCAGAGTTTCACTTTTTCATAACCAGTAAATATGCCATTATTGATAGGAAATCAAACGGTTATAAGAGTTAGCCGCCGAAAATGATGTGAATACATTCAAAGCGGTTGTAAGAAGGACAAAAAAAATGAGTCACCGGCTTAAAGTATAGGAATCAAGTGAATAATCGTAGCGACTTAGTTTACTTTTTCGGTAAGAAAACAAATATTTTCGTGCCGAAGTTAAAGCTTCTCCCACTACCTAGCATTTTTTTCATTTTTGCCCTGGTAGCTAGTACAAGTTGTTCCTATTTGCCCACCAACCCATCAAACAATAGTGCTACACGAACTAATGTGCCAGTAGCCAACAATAATTCCCAAACCACCCAACCTGAATCTCTACATACACAGAGTAAATCCCAAACTAATGGTACCAGCCAGGCAACAAACACCCCAATCACGGAGCCATCAGAACAGCAACTTGCAGATGGGAACAACTCAAAAACAAAACAAATCCTCACTAATGCAACTCAGCAAAACAAAATACAGAAACCCGACCTTCTTTCCTCCAAAATGGAAGCTGAAACTCTCTATGATCTTATAGTTGCTGAGATGGCGGGCAAGGCAAACCGATTAAATGTCACTTTGGGTAATTATTTAAAACAAGCCCACTATACAAGGGACCCTAAAATAATCGCTCGCGCTACCCGAATCGCTAAATATATGGCTGCCCATCAAGCTACCTTAAACGCTGCCAAATTATGGTTGGAGGTAGAGCCTGACAATATCGAAGCACATCAGGCCGTGACAATACAACTTATTCGCAATTCAAAATATGATGAAGCACTAATACATGTGGATAAACTCCTCCTGCTATCCGGCGAGCCCAACTTCGATTTTCTAATTCATCATAGCCGCCGCGTAGACAGAAATGCACGACAGACCATCATCACTGGGCTCAATACACTGACAACAAGTCATCCCGAAAATGCTCGATTATGGTTCACCAAAGCCATACTGGAAAACTTGCAAAAAGCGCGAAAAGCGGCTCTTGTATCCGTCGAGCACTCACTTGAATTGGAGCCCAACTATGTTACCGCGAAAATATTCAGGGCGAAAACACTTCAAAGCCTGGGCCAAATAGAGGAAGCGCTAAAAACGCTAAACAAGCGGTAAAAAAACATGCCTCCCATAAAAGGTTACGAATCGTCTATGCTCGCTTACTCATTAAGCTCAATAAACTAGACAAGGCGCAAGAACAGTTTGAATACCTCATAAAAAGAAACCCTAACGACAGCGATCTACTACTTTCCTTAGCATTACTCTCATGGGAAAACGAACTCGACAAACAAGCAAAAAAATACCTTTATCAATTATTAAAAACGGGGAAAAAAGCGGGCGATGCACATACCTATCTAGGCCAAATCTTTACCGCTGAAAAAGAGTACGACAAGGCGATTAAACACTATAAACAAGTACAAAATGGCCCCAATTACGTCACCGCTCAAATTCAACTAGCCCTCGTGTATAGTGAAATAAAACAGGTCGAAAAAGGGTTCGTGATACTTCATAAAGCAATGGAAACATACCCGAAAAATAAAATTCAGTTCATCATTACTGAAAGCGAACTATTAGCCAAAGAGGATCGCTTAGATGATGCCTACACCCTATTAAACAGCGCGTTAAAGGATGCCCCAAAAGATTCCAACTTACTTTACAGTCGCGCAATGCTTGCGGAAAAGCTCAACAACCTTGATCAACTCGAAACAGACCTTAGATCAATAATCGACGACAATCCAGAGAGCGCTTTAGCACTCAATGCGTTAGGCTACACACTAGCGGATCGGTCTGATCGGCTTAAAGAAGCGTTGGAGCTAATTGAACAAGCGGCCATAATCGAACCCGATGACCCCGCGATTATCGATAGCCTAGGATGGGTCCACTACAAACTCGGCAACAATGCCACCGCATTAGAGCACCTTCGTAAAGCATTCAAACTTTTCAATGATCACGAAATAGCAGCCCACTTAGGCGAAGTTTTATGGAGTGAAGGACTAAAAGAGGAAGCAACTGCACTTTGGCGATCCTCTATATTGAAATTTCCTGACAGCACTATTTTGAAGAAAGTCATGGACCGCTTTCTCAAATGAACTTGGATTTCGCCCATCAACTCTTTTTTTCTAGGTTCGTAATCGGCTTCTTCGGGTCTTTATTATTCACTGGATGCGCTCTATTTACGCCTGCTTCAAATGACCTCTTTTCCCCACTCCCCTCTGAAGGTATCACTCACTGGAAGCTCAAGGGGAAAATAGGTATCCGCACAAAAGAAGATGGGGGCAGCGCGCATATACGCTGGCTACAGCACGATGATGGCTATGAACTTTCGCTTTCCGGCCCCTTAGGGCAGGGAGCGGCGACCAT
>JAESQG010000349.1 GCA_016765265.1 Pseudomonadales bacterium
AGAGCAGACCCAGGGTAATAGTTTGTTCCATATCGCGACCACCGCTAAACGAGATGGTGATGATTTTATCCTCGATGGCGGCAAAAGCTACGCCGTATGCGCGCAAATGGCATCCTACTTAATCGTCGCAGCAAGAACTTCCGAGTACGATGCCAATAATCCAGAAAAGGGATTGAGCCTTTTTGTTGTGGATGCGAAAAGCGCTGGTATCGAATACTCAACTAAGCACCTGAATGTCAGAGTGACGGAAGTTCGAGAAGAAATGGCGGCTACTGGCGATATGTTTGTTGATATCCTGTTTAAGGGTGTGAAGGTTCCCGCTACCGGATTATTAGGTGACGTAGATAAAGCGGCGGAATATATTAAGCGTATTGCCAGTCGACAGATGTTGATGATTTCTCTAATGGCCATTGGTTGGGGTGATCGACTCATTGATAAAACGGTGGCATATGCCAATGAGCGCGTCATTTTTAAAGATCCTATTTCCTCTTATCAAGCCGTACAGCATCCCTTAGTGAAAGCTAAGACAGATGTGGAAATGGCCAAGCTTTTATCGGAGCGGGCGGCTGAAATATTTGATGAAGTAAAGGATGCTGATACCTTATTAACCTATTGCGGTGTAGCAAAAAGAAATGCCACTGAAGCTGTCTTCGCAGCCTGCGATATTGCGACTCAGACCCATGGGGGATCTGGCTATGATCGCGATACGGGTATTATCTCTATCTGGCCTCTTATTTTGTTATCCCGTATAGCCCCGCTGAATAACTCTCGTATTCTTGAAAATTTTGCGGAGAATGTTTTAGCCTTACCGAACGCAGATGGCTCGGAAAACACCAGAGAGCAACAGCAGTTACTGTGGGAGTCCAGGTCTGAACGCGACGTCAAATTTTTGGAGGTTGCCAAAGAGACGATTGCGCAAGTATCCGCAGATGCGAATGTAAATTCCATGATGATGATGATGGCTCGGCTCACCGGCGGCGATTTGCCTGAGTATCGAGAGATGGTGTTGTCTGATGCTCAAGGAGCTTTGCCTATTAAACTCGATGTTTTTCGCGTGTTATCCGTCTACGGTGGAGCGGATCCCACAGCCGGTGATGGTATGGCCAAATCTATGTTGCAGCGAAGACCGGTGAAGTATGGTTTGTCCGCGATGGCGATGGCTGCAGTTTCTTCTGGTAAGGGCGGTGCAGCGGTAGTGATGAGCGAGTATTTACCGAAGATGATGGAGGGCAAACTATTTTGTTATTGTATCACTGAGCCCAATGCAGGCACCAATACCCATAACGTGTCCACCACCGCAGTGGATAAAGGTGACCATTATTCATTGAGCGGACAGAAAACATTTATCTCGGCCGCTGATACGGCCCATTTTATGGCGGTGGTGGCCAGAGTCGAAACCGATGGCAAAAAAGAAGGTGTGGGAACCTTCGTGTTAGAAGCAGCAATGGAGGGTATCAGTATGACTGAACTGGATATCGCTGCTCTAGGTGATCCGCAATTTACGGTTTATTTTGATAATGTTATTTTGCCGAAGAGTGCTCTGGTGGGTACAAAATCTACCACCAGTGGTAAAACGAAAGGGATATCCGAAGGTGTATTCTATACCCTGAACCTTGAGCGAATAATGGTGGCACTAGCAGCATTAAAAGTAGGAGAGGAGAGTCTGGAGAGAGCGCTTAAAAAAGCCAAAGAGCCGCTGCTTTTTGGGCCCGCCCCCGGTGCCAGTGACGCAGTAAAACAGAAGTTGGCGCGCTTAAAACTGGATTTGGAATTAACCAATCTAGCCATGAAAAAAGCCACCCACGCTTTTGATAACAATGCGCCCGGTAAGGTGGTTGGGATGTATGCCAATATGGCGAAGTACGTATCGACTATGTTTGCCGATGAGGTCGGTGGTCTAGCATTACAGTTATACGGTGTTGCCGGACTGGATAAGGATATCGATGATATTGGAGCGCTTTGCCAGCTAGGGCGAGTATTACGTACCGTGCCGATTAATAATGAAATGGTGTTGAATTTCTTGGCTGAAAACTTAATGGGCTTGCCGAAAAGTTATAGTGTTTAAATGAGTTGTAGTGTTTAAATAAGTAGTTACAGCGTTTAAACGGGTCGTAATAAGAGTCTTTGGCGGTAATAAAAACAAGGCCCTGATGCTTGATTGTCAGGGCTAATTCAATATTTCTACCGAGTACAGTTTTTCAGGTAAACAGTTCTTCATTTAAACAAATCTTCCCGTAACCCATTCCTCCCTCCTTATTGAATCAAAGTTTGTTGTCTAATTTATATACGGTCTATGAGCCGCGAGACAATATTGCTTGTGTTCTATAGGGTATGGGTTATTAAATGGGTGTGAAACGGTTTAAGAAACAAGGGTTTTAATATGTCAGATAGCTACGAAGCCACTATGCGATATCTTCAGCAGGCGGCGTCAATTATGGGTGTGGGTGACCGGGTATTTAATTTGCTTACTAGCTTGGAACGGGAGGTTAAGGTTAGTGTATCTATTGAGCAGGATAATGGCGAAATCAAAACCTTTGCCGGTTATCGTATGCAACACAATAGCACGCGTGGCCCCTTCAAAGGTGGTTTGCGTTTTCATCCGGCGGTGAATGACGATGANGTNCGNTCTCTGGCATCNTTAATGACCTGGAAGACCGCNCTGGTGAATGTGCCTTTTGGTGGNGCGAAAGGGGGNATTACNTGNGATCCCTCTACGCTCTCAGANGGNGAGTTGGAGCGTTTGACCCGAAAATTNGTAGAAAAAATACATGANTTTATTGGGCCGACAGTGGATATTCCTGCNCCAGANATGAANACGAATGCTCAAATAATGAGCTGGATCATGGATCAATATTCTAAGATTCACGGCTTTTCCCCCGCTGTAGTCACTGGGAAACCAGTGGATCTTCACGGCTCTGAGGGGCGAGAGGAGGCTACTGGCCGAGGAGTAATAATGACAGTGCAGTCGGCCTTACAGAGCCAAGGCAAGCGTGTGCCGGATTGTAGTTTTGTAATACAAGGTTTCGGCAATGTGGGTAGTTTCGCTGCCCAGTCTATAGAGGATTTAGGGGGCAAAGTTATCGCTGTCAGTGATGTGTCGGGGGGGATTCTTAACCCTGATGGGTTGGATATCGCAGCTCTCAGAACACATCAGAAAGAACACGGAAGTATCGCTAATTTTCCTGGTGTGGATTCCATTACCAATGAAGAATTGTTGTGCCTCGATTGTGATGTACTTATTCCTGCTGCATTAGGCGATGTTTTTAATAAAGAAAATAGCACTGAAATACGGGCCTCGATTATCGCGGAGGCGGCTAACGGCCCCACTACTCCCGAAGCTGATGAGATTTTTATTCAAAGGGATATTCTAGTGTTACCGGATATTCTTACCAATGCGGGTGGCGTCACAGTTTCCTATTTTGAATGGACCCAAAATATTCAACACTTTCGCTGGTCCATTGAAAAGGTGAGGTCCGAGCTGGAGACTATCATGGGGAGTGCTTATCAAACGGTACATAAAATTGCGAAGGAGCGAGGGGTGTCTCTGCGTGTAGCAGCCTATATTGTTGCTTTGGGTAGAGTAGGTAAAGCCACTGTTTTAAAGGGAATTCAATAATGAAGAAATATAATCTCAGAGCGTTATTCTCAGAATCCGGTCTTTTCAATGGGCTCACTGACGAGGATCTAGATATAGTAGAGGAGATTGTGTTGTGTCGGCCAATTAATCCCGGCGAGTATCTTTTCAAAGAGGGCGCCCCTTACGATGGGCTTTATCTCATCTGCTGTGGCAAGGTTGAAGTGGTAAAAGTGGGTAGCTCTGGTCGTGAAGAGTTATTGGTGGTTTTGGAAAGAGGGCAGGTGTTTGGTGAAGTCGCTTTATTTTTGGAAGAAGGCAAACGAGTGGCTTCCGCTAAGGGAGCAGAGAAAGGAGAGTGTTATTTCTTTCCAATAGCGGTATTTAACGAGTTTTTGAATAATGACCATCCCACAGCATATCGGATGGTCTTGTCTATGGCTAAGATTCTCTCAAAACGCCTGGACCGAATGAATCAAGAAATAGTGAAACTAGCGGAGAATGAACGTAAAGAAAGTAAGACAGACACTAAGCAGGACCTGACTGTTCTAAAGGAACAACTTATGTCGTCCTGGTCTTTTTAATGACAGTAGGCTCCCAAAGTCCGCCCCGAAAGCCTGCTAATACGTATGAAGATTCTTCTTTATCACATTTTATTTGGTAGATGCTTTTTTAATTTCCGAGATTGCTTAGATTTCTTAGATTTCCAATATAAGCAAGAATCGGGTCGATTCATCGCTAAAATTTATTCAAAATGGTCACTCCTATTAGGCTAGAGGTATTCAGAGGTATCCTATGATGAATAAATACAGCAAGGATCATGAAAACTATTTGAGAATTGCTAAGGCAATCCAGTACCTTGCTGAGCATAAAGAGTCGCAGCCACAACTGCATAATCTATCGGCGTACGTAGGCGTTGGTCAGTTTCATTTACAGCGACTCTTTAGCGAGTGGGCAGGCGTATCACCAAAACAGTTTTTACAGTATCTCACCAAAGAGAATGCCAAGAAGATGCTCCGCGAGAATTCCGTGATGGACTCTGCACTGTCCTGTGGATTGAGTGGTAGTG
>JAESQG010000008.1 GCA_016765265.1 Pseudomonadales bacterium
TTTTAATGTCTTGGATTCAACTCTTAGGTCCATAATCCTAAATTCAGCAGTTAAGAAATTGATGTACAATGCAATCTCTTTAAAATCAGGGGTCTGCGATGGTTCTTCCACCAAACACAACTCACCCAGAGGGTGGGACGATAACGAGCGCTAAGAGTCAATTTCCAGCCAATATTGCAGTGGATACATACGGTGGAAAAGTACACATTGAGTGGGATGCCGATGCCCCGGTAACGCCCCTTGGACAGTTGCCTTTTTTTATCCAGTTCCTCAAATTAGGAGGGCGTTTTGATCCCTGGGTAAAGGATTGTCCGCTCACCTACTTCAGTAATAACGCTCCTGAAAAAGTGGATGTACTCGGTTCTTTATTCCTATCCATTTTATCGGGGCACAAGCGCTATTCTCATATCACTTCATTGATCGCCGACAATGTGAATCCCTCCCTGTTGGGTATGAACAAAGTGGTCAGTGAAGATTCTGCACGACGAGCAGTGAAAAAAATAGAAGAGGAAAGGGGCGTACAATGGATGCAGAATCATTTGTATGATAGTTGCCAACCTCTGTTAAGAACACCGTGGATACTCGATGTCGATACGACCATTAAACCGCTTTATGGTCATCAAGAACAGGCGGTAAAAGGATACAACCCACAAAAACCAGGTAGGCCTTCTCACACTTACCATACCTATATGATGGCCAACTTAAGATTAGTGCTGGATGTTGAAGTCAAAGCGGGTGACCAATCCCATTCCAGCTACTCATTGCCTGGATTGATTTCACTGATCAAAGGTTTAGGAGAGGATGAAAAACCTGAATTTGTTCGCGGTGACATTGGTTGGGGTACTGATACAGTGATGAAAGAGCTGGAAGAAATTGATCAGCCGTATTTATTCAAATTAAAAAAATCAAACAATGCTATGAAGCTGATATACAAGCACCATGGCTTATGACAGTGGACTCATGTCCGCTGTGGGTGGGAAGCGAAAGAGGATAACTTAAAATTACAGGGCTGGAAGAAAGAACGACGAGTCATTATTGTGAGAAGAAAGTTATCCAGTAGTAGTCTTGTCGGAATAGAATCGGGAAGTGAGGATTGCAAACAACTTTCCTTTATTGATGGACCCGAAGAGATAAAGGTCTTTGAGTATTCGGTTTTGGTGACAGACCTAGATGATGATTTGGTTTCGCTGTTCCAGCATTATCGAGATCGAGCTGATTGTGAAAATAATTTTGATGAACTCAAAAACCAATGGGGTTGGGGTGGCCCTCTCAATTCACAACAATCGGGACGAAAGATGTAAAGAGCTGCCGACTGATGTCTCGAATGATTGCCTTAATTTATAACTGGTGGAATTTATACGTTCGCCTGGCATTGCCGGGTCAACATCATGAGGCGATTACAAGTCGGCCTTTACTCTTAACGGGCGTGGGTCGACAGACAAAGCACAGCGATCAGAAGAAAATCACCATCACGAGTACGCACGGCAAACAAGAGAAGTTGGCTGGCGCATATCACCGGCTGGTTACTCTTTTTAATGAACTAAAAATGATTGCTCCGCAGTTAACTTCTGCACAGTGCTGGAGTCGGATGTTAGAGCAGGTTATGGCCCAATTTAAGGTAAAAAAAGGGACAGCAGACCCTCCTCACCTCAACTGCCTAACCTAAGGGCAGTTCGCTTAATTTAGAATGTGGTATCGATGCTAGGTTAAGTCCTTGGCAGGTCTAACTGCGGTTTTTAGGTTGAACATGACTTGGCGCTTGAGNCCGATGATTTACGCTTGTTGCTCAGCGCCATTCATACCTTAATGGCNGTTCAATCGNGACTGGAAGACAAAGACATCACCCTCAATAAATTACGCAAACTCTTGGGGATGATTAAAAGTTCAGAGAAGCGCGAGTCCTCCGGCAGTCATGACAAAAGAAAACCCGCATTAACGTCCAAAAAGAAACCGAAATCAAGACAAAAACTCAAGCCAATAAAAACCGTACAGTACAATCTAGTGGATACCGTCAAAGGGGATACATGCCCTGAGTGTCCTTCTGGAAAACTGAGCAAGAAGCCTCCCAGTGTTTTATTGCGTATTTCAGGCAGTGCACCCCTTGAAGCGGTTAAACATATTGCGCAACAGCTCAAATGCAATTTATGCGACCATGTCGTAACAGCTCCTTTACCCGAAGTCGTTTTACAAGATGGCGATGCCCAGCAGCAATATGGCTACAGTGCTCGCTCAGTGATGTCGATACACAAACATTTCAGCGGCATCCCCTATTATCATCAGGCGACCCTTAATGAATTGTTTGGTTGCCCTGTTACAGCTTCTACCATTTTTGATCAGTGCGAATATGTAGCCAATGAGATATTGCCCATTTTTTATGAAATGAAACGCAAGGCGGCGAATGCCAACTTAATCTACATCGATGACACCAACAACCGGATACTGGATCAAAAACCGGAACAACGACCCAAGCGAAATGGCAAAGGCACACAACTGCGCAGTGGCATTTATACCAGTGGCCTTATAGCCGTTACCCAAACCGGTGAAAAACTCTACCTCTATAACACCAACCTGGGTCATGCCGGTGAGCACCTGGATGACATTTTGCGACTTCGAGAAACGGCTTTGCCACCGCCGATCATCATGAGCGATGCACTGAGCCGCAATCTACCCACCGTTGTCGACAATGCCATTATTGCGCTGTGCAACGCCCATGCACGGCGACAATTTGTGGATGTTGAAGTGCACCATCCACACAAAGTGGGATTGATTCTGGATCTCTATGGCCAAATATGGCGCCATGATCATGAGTGCGAAGACTTGGGCCTCGATGAGGGGCAACGCCTGGCTTACCATAAAGAGCATTCGTTACCCGTTCTGGAAAAGCTGGGGGCAGAGTGTACCTCAACCCTCGCACTACCCGAATGTGAAGAGCACAGTGGATTCGGTAAGGCTTGTAAATACTTTTTAAAACACGACGAAGGTCTCACGCAGTTTTGTAAGGTCTCTGGTGCACCCATCGATAACAATCTAATGGAAGAAGGCCTGAAGACGGCAATTCGCTCAAGAAAAACGAGCCATTTTTATAAAACACAAACGGGGGCCGATGTGGCAAACGTACTCACTAGCGTTATCGTCACCGCCTATCGTAATGATATTAATCCCTATCACTATCTTAATTGTCTTCAACGCAACGCTCGATCGGTTAAAGCTGATCCCGCATCGTGGCTTCCTTGGTCGGTCTCAATGCATAGCCCAGAATTGCTTGATTCCAGTTAATCGCTTGTGATCAACAAAAAATAGGCATTAAATGATCAGGTCATGGCTGCTCAATAATATTCATCGCCATGGCGATGCTGTGAGTTGCTCGGGATCGTAGATTGTTTGGCCTATCTCAAAGAGCAGTTTAAGGTCGGTTCAATTCAACTGACATTTAACGGCGTTATTCGTATTTAATTCGCTAAACCAAGTGATTTTTGATCTCTCGTAAAGTTACGGAGATAAAACCGCAGCTGAAATAAATAGTGCTGGCGGTAAGGCGATATTTCTTAGCCACGATACCTCAAAAGAAGACCAGTGGATCGAGGTAGTTGAAAAAACAAAGTCCTTATGCGGGGGGATCGATATTTTACTTAATAATGCGGGCATAGGAACCGGTGGACGTATTGATAAGATGGGGCTCTCCGATTGGCAACATCTAATGTCAATTAATCTGGATGGCGTCTTTTTAGGGATGAAACATTGTATCCCGTCGATGCGAGAACGAGCGTCGAAATGGGAAGGCGGCGGTTCCATTATCAATATTTCATCGATTATGGGTTTTATTGGAGCGCCAGGTTCAACTGCTTATTGTGCGTCGAAAGGCGGAGTACGCATAGGAACAAAGGCAGCTGCTCTGGAATGTGCCAAGCTTGGTTTTAATATCAGAGTCAACTCTATTCACCCTGGCTATATGGAAACTGAAGGTCTACAAAGTGCTATGCGAGCCATTGCAAAAAGTAGTGGAGACGAAGCTAAAGAAGCTGCTCGACAAGATATGGTGGACTCCACACCTATCGGACGTTTAGGCAAGCCGAGAGATATCGCCAATGGGGTACTGTTCTTAGCGTCGGAGGATTCCTCTTTCGTTACAGGAACTGAGTTAGTTATCGATGGCGGCGTATTAGCACAATAAAAAATAGCGCGAATTAAATCATAATTAAATCATTGAATCAGGCACTAGTGTAAAACTATTTAGTTCGCGGTATTTATTCCGGTGTGAAACAGTCAATCGGAGGCTTGAGCGCCGCACGACATTCCAAAACCTGCTCCAGACTTAGACTATAGCGGTAGGCATTTTTTATGGCAGTAATTTCATAGGGCTTATATTCAGAAATGGAGGCATGCCAAGTCCCGTCCAAGTTATCTTCAAAGTTAATTTCTATCTCTACGGACCCGTCGCGACCGCGAATGGTCTGAGTGATATATTCTTCTCCATCGTTAATGCAGGTAAAGGAGGGCTGTGGAATTTGGGAGATCCTCCTGTAAACAATCGTCGGATTTATCAAATCACATGCGGGCCTATGTTTCATTTGCCCTAGTTTTTGTTCTTGTTCTTGTACAATAGTCTGCTCTGCATAGGCAAGCTGAGTGAATAGCAATCCTGATAACAACATTATTTTAAATTGTTTCATAGTGCATTTCCTTGTCTCTACATCTCATATTGCGGAGACTATATCTTAGTAATTGCCAACGGCCACTTCTATGCTGACTACAGTAGTGGAAAACGACCACGAATTCCTAACGAATATACTCATCCTTAAGCTTTATTTGTGGATGGGAGCCAATCGTTTTTATTATAAAAGCGGCTTCTGTTTTTATACTACTGCATGTTTTGTACCTAATGCTTAGAAGTATGTCAACCTATGATATTTTCTCAGTTTAGAGCGATAAAGATGAGGGTTTTCATCATGAAATCCCCAGTTTTGTGTAGCGTATCTACAGGGCTTGGGACATAAACTATCAGATGTAACCAGTACATCAATCTTAATTATTCGCCTCAAGGTATTGTTTTTATGGAAAATCGGTACGCGTCCTTAATTCCGTGTAGCTGCATTCACGAAGTTGCTTTCAAACTACTGTAGTTGAGAGGACGGATGTGGATATGACATCGAGAGTAGGGTTAGTCCGCTATAGCTCTTGTATTTTTTGACATCTTAAGAAGCCAAAGCATACTGAAACAGCAGTGCTTTTTTGAGGAGTTGATACGTCGCGCGCAATTGTTTTTTTAAAACGGTTGTTGCCCCACGAATTCCCTTAACAAACATCTTTTACCGCCTCATATATATTCTGCATCATCGTGTGTTTAGAGTAGCATCTTCCATTAAATTGGCGAAGTGATATAGCGGTCTGTGAAAGGGACCCTGGAAAGCTCACTTGATTTAGATTTAAACCAATAC
>JAESQG010000350.1 GCA_016765265.1 Pseudomonadales bacterium
TACGGCGAATCGAAAATGCCTCTAAAAGCAGTTTAGAGCAGTTCATATGTGATTCCATTGAGCCTGGAAGCATAGTTCACCTGACTTCACTCCCTTTTTCATCTAAGTATTTGATTTAATTAAGATTAGCACTTGCAATTAGGCACTACAATGCTTATCGTTCAACCGATTATGAAGGGGGAGGTGTTACTTAACTTGGTAGGCTGTTGTTGAGGGTTTCAGGCCTAATACCTGATAGATTTTCTCCGCCTTGGGACTCACCGAAGAGGGCATGGCGTAAACGGATTTGGTTTTTCTATCCTCCAGTAAGCTCACTTGAACATGAGCAAGCTCTCGTCTAATCACCTCTGGCGATAATTTCTGGTACTGCAACGCTACCCGATACTCCAAATGACGCACACAACAAAATGCCATAAAGGCAATGGCCAGGTGAGCCCGTATTCTGGATTCATTCCAGTGATAAATCGGACGTACTTTCAAATCATGCTTTTGAATACGGAAAGATTCCTCAATATTCCACAGCCCTCGGTAATGCTCTAATACCGTCGCTGTGTCAGTGTCAGCGGTGTTGGTGATAACACCGTGCAAGCCATCCCATTTTGCGCTTTCTGCGATGGCTTCCTGGTTGATGGTGATCTGCCCGAGACTGGGCACATTGAGGTATTTTTTATACCCTGAAGAGGCGATGAATTCTTTTGGCTTTTTCGATTTAGATAACTTCTTTCTTAATTTAACAATCGCTTTATCTCGATCATGCTTGTCTTTGTCTGCCCGCTTTTTACTGTGGCTCACAATCATTCTACGCCCCTTCGGGCGATCAATGATGAGTGTTTTGATCTGCTCATTCAGATCAGTATAGTGGTCGGTCTGCAGAATTTGTTCTTTGAGCGCTTTGCTTTGGGTCTTTAACCGGGTCCCCACCACGTACTCAATGTTGGCCTCCTCTAAGGCGGCTAAATTTGTTTCGTTAAACAGGCCTCGATCGGCAACAAAAACCACCCGCGAAATCTCGAATCGTTTCTTTAAACTCTCTAAGATAGGAACCAGTGTATGGCCTTCAAACATCGCTCCAGGGAACACCTCATAACCCACCGGTAGCCCTTCTTCGCTGACCAGCAGCGCTAGTAGCACCTGCGTCTCGTTTGCCTTATGGTCTTTGCTAAAGCCTTTTTGACGCAAGGCATCGGGCTCAAAAGATTCAAAATACAAGGTGGTGCAATCGTAGAACAAGACATCCAGTGAGCCGCCTAACATCTGAGTGGCCGCTTCACCTGCACAGCGTTGAATCTGATCGATGGCCGCCTCATCCAGGGCGTCCATCATTTTATAAACCGAATTTAAATTTAACTGAATACCAAAGTCTCTTTCCAGCAAATCCACTGAAGCCCGCTTGCTGGTTGGCTGTGCTATACGGGCTAGCGTAATGTCTTTGAGTATCCCCCGTCTTTTTCCAAAACGCTTTGATTTTCCCCAGACAGAGTCAAAACCCAGTTGCTCGTACACCGCACCAAAGACTTCATGGATACCGGTCACCGATCGCTGGACTTCTTTGAGGTCTCGAAGATTAACATTCAACGCTTGTTGTGCGCTGACCTTAGGCTTTTTCTTGGCATCGATCGCTTGTTCAGCGGCTTGCTCGGCGGAGAATAAATTACTTTGATGCTCTTGCTCTAATTGGGCTCTAACAAACTCGCCCACTTCCCTAAGTTTGACTAATTCGGCATCATTCATCGCAATGCCTACATGACGCAGAATTTTCTGGCGCACCTTATCGCCTACCCGTACAGATTCCACTATCTGAACCGATTGGCGGGGACTATTGGGCGTTGACTTCACTCGTACAAACATAGCAGGAACACTAGCATGCCCGCTAACATTAAGCAACATATATATTTTACTAGGCACTACAAAACGATTTCTAGAAAAAACACCTAAACATGCGCCCTACAGACACGCTGATACCTTAAAGTGAGTGAAGTCGGGAGTCTAATTATGCGTCTATTTACTGGGTAATACGCTGCTCAACAAATTAACATTCAATACAAATCTGACATCCACCACCGGGGATTATTTTCGATCCAACTTTCAGCGGCATTATTAAAAAGTAGCTCTGCTCCAGTATAATTTTCAATATCTGCATTCACAAAATGATGGCCGCCCTCATAGATCACATACATTAGGTCCCGTTCGGCGGCAATAGTAGATCCCTCTTCAACCGTCACCATAATGTGACCGATCGTCCCTTCCTGTACACAGTTGACTGCTTCCCCCAAAGTTAATTCTTGAANGTGACCTGGATGATTTGATAGCATCACAGGATTAGGGCTAAAACGAATGTGGCATTAAATAATAGCAGATGTCCAAGGGCACTACGACTGAAGTTNAGGGAAATTAATGATGGCAAAGTTCATTCTATCAGTTTTCATTGTGTTGATTACTCTTTCCCTATTTGCATATACAGATGATCATTCCGAAACTATTAATACGGAAATCAATATAAAAGCGACACCTACCCAGGTATGGCAGGTGATTGCTGACATCCAGAGCTACTCAGAATGGAACCCCTATCAGATCGAAGCCGAAAGTTCATTGATAGTAGGTGAAGAGATTTTTTTAACACTCATGTGGCCTAACGGACTACGCATTGCAGTTACACCTATAGTCATTAAAATTGATCCAGAAAACGAACTCACTTGGGGCGGAGGAATCAAACAAATATTTCATGGCCATCATGTGTTTTTGATACAACAACTTTCTAACGATTCTGTCAATTTTATTCAGAAAGCAACTTTTACCGGTATCTTGACGTACCTAATACCATTTCGATATCCTGAGGAAGGATATCGAAACATGAATAACGCTTTAAAGAGTAGAGTGGAATCGAATATTTAAAAGGTTCCGCATTCAACCTGAGACCATCCAAGCTAACTCCATCTATCCAATTTATGGCACCAAGGACAAATTTAGATTGTCATTATCGTTAGCATCACCCATCGCATGCTCACAAACGAACAATCCCGGTAGCGCTATTATATCATCTCCGTAAGAGAGGATCGGCCATAGGTCACGCAGCCAAGGTTCCAAACCATACTCCTGAAAAAGTTTTTTTAGTTTTTGTGACCCTCCCGTTCTACCGCTTGGGCGACAACGTTCTCCTCCTTGTCTCACACTCAAACTTAACAATTGACCTTGATAACGTTTGCTTAATCCTACATTTGATTCTCGAACCTCAATTGTTTTTTGTAATGGTTTCCAGTTTATGGGCGAGATAGCATCCCACGACACAGACTGTTGCTTGTCCGTTGCAGACAGGGATCTCATGAGATACAGCTCACTTTGAAATCGTCTTGCTTCAGCGTTACCCCATACCACTAGTGGCTGCGCACTTTCATCGGCGTTGAGTAATTCATTTTGGATGTTACCCAGCACCGATTCAGAGGGCATGGGCAATGAAAGATACTGAATCCAATACCGCAACAGATTTCGTTGCCGAATATCACTGAGTTGGTGTATCTTTTCCACCAGCAGTCGGCCCTGCTTTCCCATACACAGCGCTGCATCTTGTTGTGCTAGTTCTCCGCATAGTTCATCTGCTTCTTGACAATGACGACTGGCCCTAGCGATGGAGTTGGCCGCGTGAGGCCAGTGTTTTTCCATTTCAGGTAGTATTTTATGACGTAAAAAATTGCGAGAGAAATGGATATTCTCATTGGACTCATCTTCTACCCACGACAATCCATTGTCCTTCGCATATTGAATAATTTGTTCTTTAGTACTCAATAAAAGGGGCCTAATGATATTGATAGCCTCACGGGAATCCACGGCTCCGTCGAAGAAGGGGCCCTTTGCAACCGTCATGCCTGAAAGTCCTTTCACCCCAGCACCACGCATAAGCCGATAGAGTACAGTCTCCGCTTGATCATCTTGATGATGGGCCAAAGCGAGCACTTCGTGCTGTTGTAAGTGCCGACGATACATATCATACCTTACGGTTCTGGCCGCAGCTTCAATGCCTCCTTTCTGTTTGTCTATCTGTACTTTTTCAGCAATGAAAGGGATATGTAATACATCGCAATACTGGCGACAATGAGCCTGCCATTGATCTGCATTGGGGCTTAAATCATGATTAATATGAATGGCACGCACGGTCAATTCGGGTAATTTGTTTCGTAACTCAGCGAAAATATGCAATAAAACCTGGGAATCTACTCCACCGGAATACCCAACCAATATACTCATGGGCTTCGCTTCCACTGAAGAAAACCCTTTTTGGCTGATACATTTTTCAACCTGTTCGACTAGTGTTGCTACCACGGTTTATTACTCATCGGACTAAACTCTATTTAATAATATTCCTTTTAACTGTCATTCCTTTTAACTATAAGTAACTCGCACAGCATCCTTACCAAAGCGCAGGCGTAAATGATTTAATAATTCTTCCTTCGGGGTCACACGCCACTCCTCCCCCAAATAAAGACGAGCCCCTACCTCTTGGATATCGTACTGGATACAGACTCTACAGTGTCCATTGCGATAAGGTTCCAACATTTGCTGTAATTGCTCGGCGAACTCCGGTTGACCTTGCTGCTGAGCAGTCATCTCCCCATCAACGCTTAACAAAACTTGTTTAG
>JAESQG010000351.1 GCA_016765265.1 Pseudomonadales bacterium
ACAATCAGTGTTTCAAAATCAATGTCTAGCTTCGCCGCTTTTGATGGATAGTCGAGTGCTTGCTCCAAAGTTGCTTCCGTCATGGTGTCACCTCGCAATACTGTTTTAGGATTAAGTTTTGAAAGTGGATCCAAGATTGTAGATCTGCTGAATTTGAAAAGCCACCGTCAAATACCATTAAATAAAGCCTGCGATAAATAAAGTCTAAAGTCGCCACTCAAAGGTATACATATAATAATTTGTTGCCTAGATCAGTTGGACACAACGAGAAATCACGTCATATTTAAACATCTGTAAAGCGGCTAACGCCAAGCTTCACTTTATAACTATTTCTTATAACGCCCTATGAAGAACCTTTGCGTGTTGCAACATCTCTTCAGGAATTTTACACTCGGTGCACTTACATTTTACAAGTGTTTGTTAAGCAAAGGAGACTGCAACGATGACCGAAATAAAAAAATACTCAATTGATACTTCAAGTCTGGACTTTGATCCGGATAAAATTCGCGAAAAATATTACCAAGAACGTGACAAACGATTCCGCAAAGACGGTTTCGCACAGTATAAAGACACTGCCGGAGAATTCGCCGGATTTATTGACACGTGAACTNACTGNNGTTGAACCTGGATTTGAACGAGAACCACTCACTGATGAAGTAGAGGTTGTCATTATAGGAGGTGGATTTGGTGGTTTGCTAACTGGCGCNTTTCTTCGCAAAGCAGGTGTTNAAAGTATACGCGTTATTGAAAAAGCAGGTGATTTCGGCGGGACCTGGTATTGGAACAGATATCCAGGCGCTCAATGTGACGTTGAATCTTTCGTCTACTTCCCTCTTCTCGAAGAGCTAGACTATGTCCCAAGGGAAAGATATTCACACGCACCTGAAATTCTTGACCACAGTATCGCCATCGGGAAGAAGTTTGACCTTTACCGCGACGCGTGTTTTCAGACGGAAGTCACGGAGATTCAATGGGACGAGAAAAGTGCTCATTGGATAATTCGTACGGATCGCAAAGACGAAATAAAAGCCAAGTATGTNGCCATGGCAAACGGCGTTTTAACCCGNCCNAAACTGCCTGGCATTCCCGGAATTGAATCNTTCAAAGGTCACACCTTTCATACTAGCCGCTGGGATTATGCCTATACCGGNGGCAGCAGCAAAGGTCAATTAACAGGCCTTGCGGGCAAGCGTGTTGGCATCATCGGAACCGGTGCCACTGCGGTACAATGTATCCCTCACCTTGGAGAATCCGCAAAAGAGCTTTACGTCTTCCAGCGCACACCCTCATCGGTAGATGTGCGAAACAATGCCCCCACCGATCCTAAATGGATAGAAAAACTAACACCAGGATGGCACAAGGAGCGCGTTGAAGAATTCAACTATGCCGTTAGCGGNGGTCGGCCGAAAGATAAAAAGCAAGTGAAAAATAAGGTAGATGACGGTTGGACTGATGTTCCCAACAACGCCGAAAAAATGGCGAAGGCAAAACCCAAGCGAACGCCGCAAGAGAAAAAGGAGTTTATGGAAGTTGCCGACCTGCAAAAAATGCAGGAGATTCGGGATCGCGTATCCACCATCGTTGACGATAAAGAAACCGCCGACGCATTGAAGGCCTACTACTGGCAGTTCTGTAAACGACCTTGCTTTCACGATGAATATCTTCAGACCTTCAATCTACCAGGCGTCAACCTAGTGGATACCAAAGGTCAAGGTGTCGAAAGAATCACAGAAAAAGGCGTTATTGTAGACGGCAAAGAATACGAACTGGATTGCCTGATATTCGGAACGGGATTCGAGCTTGGGACAAATTACACCAGCCAGTCCGGCTATGACGTCATCGGCAAAAACGGGCAGAAGCTAAGTGACAAATGGCACAATGGCCCCCTCACTTTTCATGGATTATTCAGTCACGGATTTCCTAACTGTTTCTTCCTTGGTTTCACCCAAACCGGAGTATCGCCTAACGTCACTCACATGCTGACCGAGCAGGCTCAACACCTTGCCTACGTCATCGAAAAAGCACGTAAAGGCGACGCAACCACCATTGAACCGACCCAGGAAGCGGAAGATGAGTGGGTCGCTATTATCGAAAAACACGCTGACAATATAGAACGCCACTTCGCTAAGTGTACCCCCGGGTACTACAGCAATGAAGGCGANANCGGCAACCGNAACGGATTCATGAATGGTCAATTCGGTGCNGGGCCAGCNAAGTTTTTCAAACTTATCGAAGATTGGCGTGAGGAGGGATCGCTGGAAGGACTTGAGATTGCGTAGCTTGCGCTAGACGATCGGGGTCATTCTTGGATTGGGGGCGTAAATGAAAATTAACGCACATAATCAAAAATAAGAGGACCATAAGCGACGATCAACACTGATGTGCCCATAACCACAAGGGGTAGCAGTATTTTCTCATGTCGATACCAAAATGAATCGCCCTCTAGCGCAGCTAACGCGACTTCTTTTTCACCCACCACCTGCCGCACCAATAAATGATTGAGTGCGACAGGTGGGCTTAGATAGCCTAATTCTAATGCCACCAGCACGGTCATCCAAAAGTGAGTGGGATCAATGCCATTTCGATATGCAATCGGTGCAAGACTTCCCGAGATCATAAAAATTGCAGCAAACGCGTCCATGGTCATTCCTACNANCACTANCAAAATAACAATAAAGCTCATTGCTANCCAGACNNTGGAAAAGGTTTCNGGTATATAGTCGAANACCCCGGAACGTTGAATACTACCCCCAACGGCTATACCCGATCCCATCACTAATAAAAGGGCACCTATATGAACAACCGCACCATCAACGGAANCNCCAAGTGATTCTCTAACCTGANCACTGCGATTATCNTTTTCAAATGAATAATTTTTTAAACCATTCGTTCTTTCATAGCCAATAACAGCTATCAGAATAACCGGCAGAATAACATAAGCATTAAATTCGTCGATATAAGCTTCAAGTAAAAAAGCGTAACCAAGAACCAACAGGGTAATAATGATGATGTAAGGAGCTAGCGATAAAAAAGCTTCCTGTAANGTACCCGCCTCCTCGCTAGGCCCCTCTTTTTGTAAAGGNGCTTTCCTGGTTAAAAAGGTATAAAACANGAGNGAAGCCANNGTCAGAAAAAAAACTTTTGAGCCCCAGCTATAGAGTTCGTCTGTAGCCACTTGTTTGTCTATAATCGCAATTAACACTATCAACAAACAGGGCTTCAATACGGCCCCATAGCTTCCTGTCATGGCTGTAGCAGCCAACGCCAACTGGCGTCGCGTGCCCGCACGACGAAGCTCTTCATATACCACAGCGCCCATGGCTAAAACAATGATACCTGACGCTCCAGTGTAAGCCGTGGGAATGGCCATAACTATAACGGCTACAAAGACCAGGGATTCAGGCGCTAGCTTCCTAACGGTGAAAATACCGAACACGAGCTCCCCTAGCCTGGTTTGCTTTAAGAGCATACCCACCCAGATATACATCGCGACGCTCACGAAAACTTCTGTCATGCCAAACACTTGATTAAAATAAATTGATGCTGCAGAAAGGTGATTTTCAGCCAAAAGAAAATAAGTGCCCGAAATACCTATCATGAACACAAAGACAGGAATGGTTAGCAGGGCGTGACCAATTGATCCGCCGCTACTCAGTGTGTTTGGTCTTGATATCAATTGATACAAATTTATTAACGCTAAGAAGGAAAAGCCGAGGTAACTATTCAGCGCATCCCCCCGTCAAATCGAGTTCCCTCTGAATAAACTCAGGCCATTTCCCTGCAAACAAGCACTCTAGGGCCTCACCGACGCCG
>JAESQG010000352.1 GCA_016765265.1 Pseudomonadales bacterium
TAAGCTCGCGGCATAAGTCCCCATCACAACAGGGTTATGCCTTATCTGGTAGTGAATTCTGTCACGTAAACGGGATACACTTAAAAAAACCCCTTCATCGTAACTGATGAAGGGGTTTTGTTTTTGACTTCAATTTCCCTGTCTTATCTTCAGAGAAAGGAAACTAGCTAGCGTTAAGAGCCATAGCCCGCGACTGCCTTGATTTCCAAGAAATCGGTGAAGCCGTGGTGGCCCCATTCTCTACCATTACCGGACTGTTTGTAGCCGCCAAAGGGCACACTAAAGCCACCGGAAGCGCCATTAATGTGGACATTACCGGCGCGTATTTTCAAGGCTACATCCCGCGCATGCTTGATATCCCCACTCTGAACATAAGCTGACAGCCCAAAGGGCGTGTCGTTAGCGATACGAATGGCTTCTTCTTCGGTCTCATAAGGAATCATGGTGAGCACGGGGCCAAAAATTTCCTCTCTGGCAATGGTCATTTCGTTATTGGCTTCAGAAAATACAGTTGGTTGGACGTAGTAACCCTTCTCGAGGCCTTCGGGACGACCGGGGCCACCCACGACTAGTTTCGCACCTTCCTCTATGCCCTTTTTAATCAGGCCTTGAATCTTGTTGAATTGCGCTTCAGAAACCATCGGGCCCATGGTGGTGCCATCCGCTGTTGGGTCACCCACGACGACCTTCTTGGTTGCCTTAGCAGCAACAATTTCTGCCTGAGCCAACTTGGCGGCTGGAATTAGCATCCGCGAAGGCGCATTACAGGATTGTCCGCCGTTAACGTACATATTTTTTACACCAGCGGCGACAGCCTTGTCGAAATCGGCATCATCGAGAATGATGTTTGGTGATTTTCCACCTAGCTCCTGAGCGACACGTTTGACGGTAGGTGCGGCATTTTGTGCAACCAGCGCCCCGGCACTCGTGGAACCCGTAAAGGACATCATATCGACATCGGGGTGGGTCGAGAGGGCGGTGCCGACCACGGATCCATCGCCATTGACCAGGTTGAATACACCCGGTGGAACACCTGCTTCATGCATTACCTCTGCCCATATATAGGCGGAAAGGGGCGCGACTCCGCTAGGCTTGAGTATCATCGTACATCCCACCGCCAGCGCCGGAGCGACTTTGCAGCCAATCTGGTTGACGGGCCAGTTCCATGGAGTGATCAGTCCACATACGCCGATGGGTTCTTTGAACACACGATGCTCACCCATATCCTCTTCAAACTGAAAGTCTTTCAATACTCACGCTGCTTCCTGCGGATGTCCGAGCCCGCATCCGGCTTGAGCGGCCTTGGCAAAGCCCTTGGGCGCACCCATTTCTTCTCTTATAGCATCTGCAATATCCGCGTAGCGTTTTGTATATACAGCCACACAGGATTCTAGCAATTCAACCCGTTCCTCGCGGGAGGTGCGACTATAACTTTCAAAGGCTGTTTTTGCAGCAGCCACAGCAAGATCGATGTCCGCTTCGGAGCCTTTTGAAATGTGTGCGCAAACTTCCTCGGTGGCAGGATTGATTACATCCAGTTCATTGGGAGTCACCGGATCTACCCACTGACCATTAATATAAAATTGCTTGTACTCTCTCATCGTCGTTCTCCCCGCGTTAATGCTTAAGTTTATAATGTTTTAGTATGCGTCAGAAACTGAAGCCTTTGCGCTATAGTCGTGATTCATCAATTTCAATGCCTGCCATTTGACAAACGTGATTGAATTGCATCAGGACTTCTTTGGCTTTCTGAGTTTTATTCTACACTCAAGTGCTTTAACCAGACCGCACATAGACCAGCCAGGTAAAAGAACTTCAACCCCTATATTAAGGTATAAGAACTTCAATCGCTACATTAACAAGATTAACAAGATTAACAAGATTAACAAGATAACTATAGCTGGCCCTCGGCCTTTTCCCGATTAACCGCTCACTGCTAGACTAAAAGCTGTTTTCCTGTTCTGACATACCGTTTGAAAGCCTTATACTCACCCAATGGAACTTCGAGATGAGTCAAATAGAGAGGTGATGGGGGTTGTCGGTTTGAGCGTTGTCGACAATAATGGAAAACCTTCAGAACGATTTCGAGCATCCATTGATTTAATCCGAGAAAAGTGTGATAGAGGAAGGACTTGTAAAATGAATCTATCGATTTTCACGGAGACATGGAGTCAGCAAATTAGAGGTGTGAAACCACTTGAAACTATTACATTAAATTGGGGAGAGGTTATTGTTGCAAAGAGGCATGAGAACGGTAGAGTTTATTATTTTTCAGAGGAACATAATTTAATGATAGGTGCAACTGATGTTGCATATTTAGGGGATATTAAGTCTGTATATACCGAGTTGGTAGGTGAATGTTGTGGCGTTGAATAATGTGTAGGGTTTGAGGAGCTAGACTCGCAAATCTAATAGCTTGGGTGATAGGTAAAAATATTGTAACTATTCAGCGCATTCCCCCGTCAAATCGAGTTCCCTCTGAATAAACTCAGGCCATTTCCCTGCAAACAAGCACTCTAGGGCCTCACCGACGCCGACATTGTGCTTCCTACAAGTGGATAGATAACTACGAATACGACAATAAGTATCCGCTCCGGCTTTGGAACGAAAGCACCCGGATATTTTTTGCTGCACCTTTGTCATTCGCAAATCACGTTCCCCTTGATTATTGGTATAGGGTGCTAATGGGTTTTCCATAAATCGCAGAACATCCTCTTCATAATCGCGAAGACGTTCCAATAAATTACGCGATTTGCTCCGAGCGATTCGCCCACGCTTTTTTGCTCCTGGCGGGCTGGCATCCGGCGGGGGGCATTCTTTATCGGCCTGTGTTAGTAGGGTTCGATATTTTCCTCGCCACCTCTTGCTTTGAGCCTTTGTTAACGAACCCCCTGCCTCCTTTACCTTTGCATTTATTTGATCGAGCAAATTCTCCATTTTCAATGCCCATTGTTGACCGTCTTGTTCATATGCTCGAGTTAACTCGCGTTTGTGATGAGCGTTACATAACACATGATCACAGTGCTCATAGCGGTAGTAGGGCTTCCAGTGGTCGTGGACTAAAAGTCCGCTAAAATGAGGGATGACATTAATTGCATCCATGGCCTCTTTACCCCGCTTTTCATGGGCCGCTATCAGGGTCCAATGCGCATTAGAGGCATTGTGTAACCACAATCGTTTGCCATCAACATTGACCCCTGTTTCGTCAACATGCAAAACAGGGGCGCTCTGTAGTGTTTTTACTGCCAGCGCTTCAAACACCTCCAGGCGCTGGTAGGCTTCAACGTTAAAATTAACCAGGCTGCCACTACTAATAGGGATTCCAAACAGCTCATCGAAATGCGTTCGAATACGCTCATACGGGATTAATTGAAACATCGACATGTAGACCGCATTGGCCCTGATGCTGGCTCCATACTGCGTGGCACGCTCCACACCGGGCGGAAAGGGGGCCACAAAACGCTTACCTAATACATTCTCTAAAACTTGAGCGCGATACTCAATGACATGGCGAGCAATACGAATGTCGAAGACCTGCCTCTTTTGATAACCACGCTCACTATATTCTCCCCTAGGCAATGTCCTGCGATCTATTTCTATCGAGCTTATTTCATCGGGCTCGCTCACCTGATCCAGGTTGCATCCTTTGTGGCCCTTTTGGCCACCTCTGGGCTTGTTGCTTTTGGGGCGATTGGTTTTAGCTCTGTTGGGGTCGCTAGAGGGAGGCTTACTGCTATTTCGACTGTTTAATCCGGTGCGGTCAACCAACAATTTAACCACTAGCAGGAGCATATTGATGGAGGCCTCCAGTGCGGGAGGCAAGTCATTACTTTGAGCTAAGAGTCGTTCGACTTCTTGTACTGTCTCATTGATGTTAATGCCATCTTTCGTCATAGTAGAAAATCGCTATAGCAATAGGTGATGGCTGTTATTATTGCATAGGTTTTGAAACTCGTTTTTTTGCTCGTGTATTGCGGGTAGTACGGTTTTAAGATTTAACTTTCGTCGGGTATAGACTAAGACGCGGGGGTGGCCTGATTAGCTTTGTATTCCCTCCTATGCTAACAGCTGATAGGGATACACATAACAGGCGCCACCAGGGAATTTTCCAAAAAAACATGTCAAGCGTTTTTTCGCTGAATAGTTACAAAAAAGAAATATTAAAAAATATTGATTTTTTTAACAACGGACTGTCTTTATGATCCATGAGGTTTAAATGCTGTGGTTGCTAATGTGTGCCTTATTCTGTTCTCAATTGCTGTAGGCTGAGGTTGTTTGTGACACTGGCAGTAGTGAAAGCAATCTGCAAGCCCTGTTGCGTGGTTTGACGTCAGTTAAATTTTCGTGAAATAATTTTAAAATAAGTGGAGAGTGAAACGTTATCTGAGCAATACCTAACTCAGTTTTTATGATCTGATTCCAATTACTAAAAAACTGATATTACACAATGAATTCATTTCTAATCGATGGGATAGGACGCTAGAATAAATTTCATAATGCTAGTACTATGGCCGCTCGAATTAATACCTCATTGGAGTATAATTCCGTTACATCATTTATCGAATGTTTATCTTAGAGTAAAATGTGAAAACCAAAAGTGACGAGGGATTGATTAAAACGGCGGTGTTTTCACATATTTTTTCTACCCAATTTACTGGAGAGATGAATGTGAAATATTTAAACGGCATACCCCTCTGGGAATTTTAAAAAACCGAAAACGTTAAAAATTATAATCATGGGAGATTATGAAAATGAGGAAAGTACTGCTCTTGGTTTCTATA
Organism: Pseudomonadales bacterium; assembly: GCA_016765265.1. Classification (GTDB taxonomy): domain Bacteria; phylum Pseudomonadota; class Gammaproteobacteria; order Pseudomonadales; family DC-out160; genus DC-out160. The sequence goes on from JAESQG010000352.1 coordinate 4,782, forward strand.
ACTACGTTGTTATATTCGATGACATCTGTTGCTGGTTCAAACGATGATGGAACTCATTATTCTATAGTTTCTGTATTTCCTACAGGCGGAGGATTACATCTTCAGCTTGACCCAAGGCCTGTAAAATGTGCTCCCGGAAACGGAAATTGGTGGGGAACACAAGCCTATATTAGTATGAATACAGGGAATTATGCGTCTTTGTCGGCAGGTATCTACACTGCGTTTGCTTCAGGCAAAAAAATTACGAGCCTCCATTTTGGTTTTAATGGAGATAATTCATGTTCTTCAGGAAATCAACTTTCAATAACTGCGTTTAGGGTATTGCGATAGTTTGCAAGGAGGTTCCGTCACCATCTATCGAGGCTATCGCTAGTTTGATCTATCCGATTTTACAGGGTTGAGTTAGTTTGCATGCTAAAGAATGCGCAGGTTCAAAGGTTTGGCGGCAAAGCAATGTCGTCTGCTGTATAGCTGCGTCCATTGACCTCAATGATTAACTCGCAAAAAAACCACCCACAGCTCGTACTAGGGAATTACCTATTATGAATTCAAGTAGTAAAAGCAGTAAGGCGCCGGGTTTTAATATATTGAATTTTCTTCGAAATCAATTATTTATACTGGCCCTGTTTTGCGGTTTCTCTATACCCACCAGCGTTTTTGCTACTACATTTGATCCTGGTTTTTTTGATATCTATCAAGTGCCTGTCGAGATCGATTACGATCACGGGCTCTTTGGCGGCTCAGACTTTCAGAATGAAGTGAAATCTTCCACAGGCTATGTATTTCAAAAAAAGCAATTTGTTCTGATTTACTCCGAGATAGATTTTCTAGTTCCTTTTTTGCCGAAAACCTATTCGTTGAAAAATTCAGAAGACACAGCGATTCTGCTCGCTGATGAAGATAGATTTTATGGGTTTCCACTAGGCTCTATGGTCGATCATACAGGGAGATACCACGAGAAATATCCCAATGCAAATACCTATGGTGCTGAAGGTTACTTCGTAACACGAAATAACGATGGCACGTTTACAGCCGAACTTGATCCAGATGCTCTTAATACCCCGCTAGTTTCATGGAATGTTTACAGTAGCTACTTTATAGATTTTGCATTTAACGAAAGGGTGCTCTTTAAGTACAAAAAAATAGAAGCTGATTTAGATAATGATGGAATAAACGAGTTTATTCTTCAATCCACGCAGCCTGGCTTCTCCACCCTAGTGCTAGGTGTAGATGCCAACGGCGAGGTAAATCGATCTGCTATTCTGCAGTCGAGTATTGGTGGTGTAGCGAGTTATACCGGAAACACTGATATTGTCATCAAAGATATTTCCGGCGATGGCGTGTCTGAAATTATTTTTAATATTGATGGACAAACACCCGTAGCCTTCGAATATGGATCAGATGGCAGCCTGACAGAATACACCTTGCAAATACCCATCGGTATCGAGCATCACGCCAAGTCCTACACTCCAGGCACCATCGCAGGCAACTTTGATGTCTCCCCCACCGGTATGCCAAACTATTCAGTATCCATAGAT
>JAESQG010000353.1 GCA_016765265.1 Pseudomonadales bacterium
CTCAGCAACAGTCTTATGACAGCGACCAAACATTAGATGGTTGGTTTGAGCAGATCGTCAAATGTCATCCTGATAATATTGCGTTAACTGAAAGTGGTATGTCACTCACATACACAGATTTAAATAGCGGTGCCAACCAGCTTGCTCGACATTTGTTGACCATGGGAGTGGGTAGAAAAAGTTTTGTGGGCATTAGTTTAGAGCGTTCAGCTAATGTAGTGATTGCGATTCTTGCAGTTCTAAAAACAGGGGCGACTTACGTACCTGTTGATCCTGCTAACCCAGCAGAGAGAATTAAATTCATTCTAGATGATGCGCGAGTAAATATAGTGATTACCGATGCTGAATCAAAGGAGATTATACCCTCGCCCACTGAAGGAAGATCCTATGTTGAGATAGGTCAGCCCACCCTATGGGAACAGTATTCTAGTGATAATCTGAGTGATGAAGGGCGAGAGCACGATAGGAATGATATTGCTTACGTTATTTATACCTCCGGAACCACCGGTAAACCGAAAGGGGTTCAGATACCCCATAGTAATGTAGAGCGTTTATTTCACGCTACCAATACTCAATTTGGATTTGATGAAAACGATGTATGGAGCTTGTTTCACTCCTATGCCTTCGACTTTTCAGTTTGGGAAATGTGGGGTGCGTTACTGTACGGTGGTCGTGTGGTTATTGTACCTAAAATGGTTGCACGCGCACCTTCTGCTTTTTTCAATCTTATACTGAAGGAAGGTGTCACTGTTCTTAATCAAACGCCTACGGCGTTTACACACCTTATTAAAGAAGATGAGGCTTGGACTCTGGAGACCGGTGATGCTCCTCAATTAAAATTACGTTATGTCATTTTTGGTGGTGAGGCGCTGGATTTTGCCGCCTTACAAACTTGGGTTGAGCGTCATGGTCTAGATCTACCGAAACTGATTAATATGTACGGTATTACCGAAACTACTGTACATGTCACTTATCATGAAGTCACTGAGGCTGATTTGAGGTCCAAGCGCAGTTTGATCGGTCGGCCCATCGCTGATTTGTCGCTGTATATTTTGGATGCTGAATTGCAGCCCGTGCCTAGCGGTATCGCTGGTGAGATGTATGTGGGTGGTGCCGGTTTAGCAAAAGGTTATTTACATAGACCTGATTTAACGGCGGAACGTTTTATTGCAATACCAAGTAGGCTTGCGACGGATATTCTTGCTAGTGATATTAATAGTATTGCACCAGTTGTCAAAGGGGACCGTGACAATCGCTTGTATAAGACGGGTGATATTGCTCGGTATCTGCGAGATGAAGAAGAAAGTGGCCTAATCGAGTATCTTGGTCGTGCTGATGATCAGGTGAAAATTCGCGGCTTTCGTATTGAATTAGGTGAAATCGAATCTAGCCTTACAGCCCATGCAAAAGTCCATGGGAGTGTTGCAACGCTATATACCAATATCAATATAAAGGGTCAGGGTCAGGATCATATCATTGCCTANGTCGACGGTGATGCGCCTGATGTGGTTGAGTTGAGGNCTTATCTTCAAGGTTGCCTTCCAGAGTATATGGTGCCCACGCAAATCATAGTATTAGATCGTTTGCCTCTAACTAGTAACGGTAAAGTCGACAAGAAGGCGTTGCCCGCTCCGGATTTTGAATTGGTAGCCGTTGAGAATTTCGTTGCACCCTGTACGGATGACGAGGTTGCAATTCTAAATATCTGGCAAGAAGTCCTAGGTGTGACTCGGATTAGTACGGATGTTAACTTTTTCGAAATCGGTGGGCATAGCTTGTTGGCCACCCAAGTCATTAGTCGTATTCGTCGATTGTTTAATATTGAGCTGTCGCTTAGATCTATTTTTGAATCGTCAACTATTGAATTGTTAGCTGAACTGGTTGCCACTGCGAGGCAAACCCAGTCCGGAGTCGATACGCCGCCGGTAATAGTCTGTCGACCAGATGATGCGGAAAACGTGTTGACCTTTGCTCAGCATCGATTGTGGTTTATCGATCAGTTGGATCAAAATATATCAGCTTATAACTTACCCTTTGCGTTGTTATTTACGGGCAAGTTGAATGCGGATGAATTAGAGCAGGCATTTCAGGTTATTCTGGGGCGTCACTCGGTGTTGTGTACTCAGTACCTGGAAAAAGACGGAGTGCCACATACTACTCGCAAGAACCCGTCCACTTGGTGTTTAGAGCAAGTGGCATTGGTGACAGATGTGCCTGCGGACAGTACATCGATGGACCTTGCTAAAAATGCCAATATTAAAAGCGTTATAGAGACTCACGCTGAGATTTTATTTGACCTGGCTTCTGATTGGTTATTTATCGCTAAACTAATTCGTTGCAACACGGAGCAACACCTATTACTTATTAATATGCACCATATTGTGTCTGATGGTTGGTCCATGGGTGTCATGATCTCAGAGCTTAAAGTGTTGTTAAACAGCCAGGATAAAGCCTCGATTTTGCCACCTCTGGGCGTGGAGTATGAGGATTATGCCTACTGGCAACGGCAATGGTTGCAGGGTGATAATCTTGAAAACTTAAAACAATATTGGATAGCCGTGTTAGCGGGAGCGCCTGCGGTATTGCGGTTGCCCACGGACTACCCTCGGCCGGAAAAATCCACTTTTAACGGCGCGCACTTAAATATCGATCTGGGTGTGGATACCACCAAGGCGCTGCAGGTCTATTGTGAAGAAAATGCGGTGACCCCATTTATGGTATTGATGGCTGCCTACCAGATATTCTTAGGTCGCTATACCCATCAAGAGGATATTTGTGTTGGGATACCCATTGCGAATCGAAATCAATTTGAAATAGAAGGGCTAATTGGCTTTTTCGTTAATGGTTTGATTATTCGAGGGCGACAACAGGGTAACCCTACTCGGCGNGNTTTTATNGATTCGATTAAGGATGTGGCTCTAGGTGCATTTGCCCATCANGACATGTCCATGGATGTCTTAATTGACGCNTTACAGTTGAGCGGAGGAGGTGGGTATTCNCCTGGNGCACAGGTGGCCTTNGCGTTACAGAANATGCCCAATNTNGAANNGCTTTCNATGCCTGGGCTTGAGGTCGANNTATTAGAGNGAGANCATAAGACNGCTAAATANGAATTAACGTTGATGNTNGAGGANANGGGTGAGTNCATNGGCGGNGTGTTCGNATTCAACACTGATTTATTTAANCCTGAAACNGTAGCGTTAATGGCAATTCATTATAAAAATGTTTTAAGGCAAATGTTGGAGGATCCTGATCAAACTATTGCGACTGTAGAACTTGTATTGAAACAAGAGTTAAAAAAAGTTTTAAGTTGTGATCAGGAAAATGTACAGCTCTTTCCTCTCAGTCCCACTCAGCGGGATGTCTATCTTGATATCATCAGAGAGCCTGATAGTTTAAGAAACAGTATCGGTTCCAGTTGTTTGTTTCGTCAAAACATAGATATGGAACTATTTCAGCAAGGGTTTGAGGAGCTGGTGGGTCAACTGCCTCTGATGAAGGCGCAGTTATTGTCTAGTGAATTGCCCTATGTTGACCTTGCGTATTTTAAAAATGACAGCGATCGAGAGTTTTCTCCAACGATAGAGGATTTTTCCGCTACTGAGTGGTCGGACGCTGACATACTGGGGTTAGTACATAAAACGGTGTATCAGCCCTACGATTTATATGATGGGGCCTTATATAGGTTTCATATATTTAAATTAGATGAAGAAAGAACACTGTTAGTTATCTCTGTTTGTCATCTGATTGCTGATGGCGCCGGGATGTTTAATAGTTTTCAAAATCTATTTAGAATAGTGCAGGATATTAAAGATGGACATGCTCCCGTGGCTCTTAACGATAACCTTCAGGAATATGTAAATAGAAGCCGACAGACTTTTGATCGGACTAAAACGATTGAATACTGGGAAGAGCAAAGTAGGGGGTTGGAAGCGTTACAGTTTTCCATGCCCTGCGAGAGGATGCCCTGTGGGCAGTCAGTTAGCGTGCAGGGGGCAGAGGATAAGACTTCAGGGCGGATTGAAGAAACTATTTCCTTTCAGAAGAAGGAGTTTGACGAGATCAAATTCTATTGTTCGGAGCTTGGTATTCATCCGGCTACTTATTTTAAAACACTTTACGTCTTGCTGTTGCACTATTACTGCCGACCACAAAGTAATTTTTATTTTACTGAAATATTAGGTGGCCGCTCAAAGCAATTTCGGCATACCTTTGGGTGTTTGTTTCAGACTTTACCTACCATTATTCCTCAAGAATTAATGGGGTCCGACAAGACAGTTGCCGAAGTCATAGAGTTTTTGCAGGGCTATAAAATGTCTACTCGGCGATATGATAAAATATCGCAGCTAAGTCAAAATAAAATCTTACCCAGAGCCGAACAGGATTTTTTGTATAACTACTATAATTTTATCTCTCAAGTCACTTGGAACGATGAAACAGTGACTTTGCAGCCCCACCCCCAAATACAAGATGGGCCGGTTCAGTTTATAGCGCAAGAATTTGAAGACCATTTTCTTATTCAATTGGTGTTTAATGACAGTTTGTTTGACTCCCTAGGTTTCTTAGAGCGCCTTAGTCAACTGAGTAAACAGCTTATCTCTGGGGTTGAAGCTCTGACTGAACTCGATTTTTTACTACCAGAGGAAAAATTGCCAGTTGATGGAACCTTAGATAATTCAATAGAAATATCCAGTGTCGAATCTTCCATGACAGTGGTAGATAAAATTATTCAGCGAAGCGCAATATCGCCAGAGACTATAGCCATTAAATATGGAGGTGCTGAACTTAATTACGAGGAGTTTGATAAAAGTAGCGCTCAGTGGGCAGGACTGCTCCGAGAGAAAGGTATCGAAGATGGTGACCGGGTTGTGGTATGTCTGGAACCTGGTCTGATATTATTTTCCGTCTTATTAGGTATTCTCAGAGCAGGTGCTAGCTATGTGCCTGTGGATGTAGATTATCCAGCAGAGCGTATAAGATATATTGTTGAGGATTCAGATGCCCAGTGCTGGATCACTCAAAATTGTGTGACAATCACCAGTTTGACAGGTACTACTCAAATTGACTTCACAACTTGGACAGTAGCACTTACTATCCCAGCTGGTGGTTCAGAAACTATCTCA
>JAESQG010000354.1 GCA_016765265.1 Pseudomonadales bacterium
CAATACTCGATGCTTTTTATCAGCGCTATGAATACCTGAAGAATTTAAAAATGAGTATGCAAGACATAAAACAAGAAATGAAGAGCAGCGAAGGTGATCCAATGATGAAAAGTAAGCGCAAGCAGCTGCATCAAGAATGGTCGGAGCAAAACGTAATGGCGTCGGTGCGTCGATCAAGCGTGGTGGTCACAAACCCTACCCATATTGCAGTGGCTTTGCGCTACGAGATGGGTGAAACGGATTTGCCCGTGGTGATGGCAAAAGGGGAAGCTCATTTAGCTGCTTTAATTCGAAAAATCGCGGAAGAAGAAGGCATTCCCGTAATGAGGAATATTGATTTAGCAAGAGGGCTATACGCCGATGTTGAAGAGAATAATTACATTAGTTCTGAGTTTTTTGCTGCTGTGGCAGAAGTTCTCCGTTGGGTTGATGCTCTGAGAGAAGAGTTGTCTGAGCCAGTGTTGTCTGAGCCAGGGTCGCCGGAGAGAATGAAATAACTACGCTAGAAATGATAAAACCGGTGATCACCTGCATTATCAAAAGGACGGCAATGAGTTGTAGATAAAACGTCGGATTAGAAGGCTCCAGAGTAACGATACTGACTACGCTGGCTAGTACTACAGCTATAGGAAATGGGAGCATCATCTGTATCATATCGGTAGGGTTTTTCTTTTCGCTAACAGGTGTTGACGGATTTGGGTGCTGGGCGCCTTTCACGGCTATTAACAGGCAAGCGGCAACAACTGAATTGAGTCCCAGAGCGATCCACGGGAATTGACTTAATAGAATAAAATCAATGGCTAAAGCGATAAAAGAGATACAAATAACGAAAAACATACCATAGCACCTAATGTTAAGGGTGATGAACTTAGATGAACTCCAAACTGTCCTTTTCACAAGCGAAATACGCCAGGAAGGGAGTATATGATTGTTTGGAGCTCAATTACAGTTATATTATCGCGTCAAATCTTGCTTCATAAAGGCTAAAGTAACATTGCTCATCAAGTGGTCTTCCAGTTGAACTAACATTTCCTTACTAAACTCAATAGCTTTGTCTTCAGCCATAGAACCAAGGTAGTTAAGAATGGCGGCGGGAGCAAGGGCATCCATTGCCTTGTGAATATCATCATTGAATAACAAGTGAGTCGCGAAGCTTTGAGCCGGTATAAATTTGATATTGGCAAGCTCATCTTGTGTGGCGGTACGCAGTCGGTGTTTCGCCTCAGCTTTAATAAGGTTGAGGGCCTGATGTTTATCTAGATCAGTGATTTTGTCCCTTAGACCTATCAAAGTATCTCGGATCTGTCCAACATCTGCACCGTTGTTAATCCATTCAATAGCGAAGTCACGAAGTGGGGCGTAAGCAATTTCGTTCGCCTTATCAATTGCTTTTCCCGCAATCGTGGTAGCCACGTAGTCTTTAAGCATGCCCTCTACATTGTCTTTATTGAATAAGGCCAGCGCTTCGTTAACGTCTCGCTTTCCTGTGGCGATTGCCGTCGCAATTTCTTTTAGNGCATCGTTTTTAATATCTTTAGCTCGGCTGCTTAACAAGTCGATGAGAGNATCNTTGTTCAAATCACCAAGCTGGTTTTTAAACGNATCGAAGGCGTTGGAGATATCCTCTACATTTGCACCGTTTCTGACCCAGTTAGATACCAAATCTCGTAAAGGTGGATAGTCGATCTCCTTTGCGACGCGTTCGATGGCTTTGTCTTTGAGATAGTCCTTTGCTTCATCTTTCAAGGCGTTGGCCAAGTTTTCTTGGCTGAAGGAGGCGATTAAATCATTCCGATCGATCTTCCCCGCTACCAAGCCTAGGGCGAGTTGTCGTAAGGGCTCTGAGTCGATCTCTTTACCAATCTTGTGGAGGAGCTGATTTTTTACTTCGGAGATAATCTGGTCTTTCGCGAACTCCCGCGCTGTCATGGTTGCGGCACCTGCCCGCATTCCTCCTGAGGCGTAAGCCATTGCGCCACCTAAAGCGCCTGCTTTGAGGATACCTTCCGCGTCCGCTCCTTGAGTATACGCGATGTGGGCCGACGCGGCGGCGGCTCCTAAAGGACCGGCGAAGAAGGTGGCAACACCAGTAACCAATTGTTGTGCCCATTTGTGGTCTGCTATGTAGTCATCAATTTTATCTAGAATGGGAAACGCATTTGCCATGAATGCATGAAATTTGAAGGCCGTGTTAATGNCCTTATAGACTACGCTCTTAACGCTNTTTTCAAGGGCACGNCCTATTTTCTTTAGCCCTTTTTTGATTTTACTGAACAACCCAAACTCGACTTCTATTTCCTTGCCATCGACAACGATGGTACCGGTGTCGTTTTCAGCCCTGATTTCATTGATTTGTGTTTGAGTGAGAGCTTCACCGGAAAGGACTCGGCGAAACATCTCGCCCTCATCCCCTTTGGCGTCGCCCTTTCCGAAGAGAGTATCGATATGATGAGCNGCTTCTTCAGCATAGTAGGCNNCTAGTTTTTCAGGGTCTGCCTTTAGATTTTCGTTTAAATAGANGGTTCCGGATTTTGCATCATAGGCNGCGTGATTGNCTCTTAAGCTNTCNCTANNNACGAACTTTACNTTAGGNAGAAAATCAAAATCACCGGATAANGCTTTNTTCCGCAATGTTTCGACAATATTAGGATCATAGCGATCGCCATACACTGTTTTCATGAATTGATGAAATTCGCTTTTGTCACCTGCAAGCGCCTTGATGTTATCTTTAAAGGTTTGCTCTGCATTGACTATGGCCTGATCTTTGGTTCCTTGCGCAATAGTCGCTTGTTGTTTTGCATTAGCAATGGCCTGACGAGTAGCCCCTTCCTGTTTTGAACCGCTATTGGGTAAGTNGCCTTGCGCAGTGGTTCTAGGCTTGGTGGTATTAATTAGATTTTGTTCGATGGACCCGACATCAGAGGATGAATGGAGTGAAACGGGTATGGGTGTTCGACTATTAGAATTCGATACGGTTTGCATTGTGTATATCCTGTTTTTGAATGATTGCCTTAAAAATGACAGTGGTAGCGGTTCCAGCCCATTAAAAATGATTTGATGTGATCGGCCTATCGGGGGAGACCCTATCTAGGGTTATGTCTAGATAGGGCTAACGTCAGCTAGGGAACGCAGCAGCTGTATAGGCATTAAAAATTAGCGAAAATAAATTTCTTCAACAAAAAGGGAAAACGAGGTTTGGTTAGAGAAATTAAAACCCGTTTAACTAAATATTAATCCTAGAGGCATATAANTATGGGTATTTTCAATATAGTTCACCATTTAAAACATCATCATATTCACAGAATAGAAGCCACATTGATCACGAATCGGATGACGGAATATCAAGGTATAGTTAATGGAATGGTGCTTAAGATTGCAGATAACGCGATGCAACAAGCTGGCGAGAAGTTAGGACTTCCGCAAGGCGAGATAGACCTGGCGAAGGCTGGTCTGTATGAAAGCATGGGTGACTACAAAGGCGCGNCTGAATTGTATNAGAAAGCGGTTGATGCCTTGCAGCCGTTTGACCGAGCTGAAATTGAAAGAAATGTTAACGGTGCGACTAACCATGTAATGAATGGAATTGTAAATGCAACCCAGCAACAAGCGGAGGAAGAAGGTGAGGGTGTAAAGGNTGAAAAAGGGTTGAATTTCTTTCAGGCAATGGCAAGAGCCATGGGTGAAATGTTAGGAGAAAAAGCAGGAAAACTAATTAGCCCAATGGAGAATATGAAAGATGCGGGTGGTGAGGTCGCGAAGCCCACGGGATCTGATATGGTTGATGATTCTGGTGAGCTGACCGAGAAGGGGAAGACTGAATATAAGCAACTTAGAGAAGATCAAGCGATGCAGTTCAGCATCGCACAAACTGAGTTCCAAGCGGACTCACAAATGTATTCTATGGTGAGCCAGATGGCGACCACAGTTCTGAAGCAGGTTGGGGAATCGCTGAGTACGTTAGCTCGTAAATAAGGGCGCGTAAGTAACGGGCGCGTAAGTAACGGGCTCGCAAATAAAATCAAAATCACTATTTGTCGAACTATATGGGGTAGTAGCGTGTTTTCACCTGCTACCCCGCGCAAGCGAGTCGATGAGCGTTTAGGTTTTCTACCCCTACTGCCGTGTGGTAAAGATCTAACGCATTCTCCTATGAGGAAATATCAAACAATATTGCGCGAGCGTTTTGTGAGATTGCATTAAAATAACAAGATATGAACAATCCTCGGTCGTTTTCTATTGTAACCGTCTTCTAACCGTTTAGAATTGCCACTATCAACCTAATTTTCTAACGCAATATTCTAAGTACACCTTGTCTTAGAAGCGAGAAGTCATTATGAATGCCCAATTACCCATTAACCAATTTAAGATACTGCACGCTACTGGCGCCACTTTAACTCGTTTTGGAGAGGTGCCCAATTTTAATGAAGGATTATATGAATTAGGCAAGGGTGCTTATGCCTGGATGGTTCCCAATGGATCATGGGGTGAAACTAATTGTGGTCTTATCGTGGGTGATGGGGAGTCGGTGTTGATCGATACACTTTGGGATCTACCTTATACACGGCAAATGATGTCAGCTATCGAGCCCATCGTGAATACTGCCCCTATTAACACTGTAGTTAATACGCATTCCGATGGTGATCATTTTTGGGGGAATCAGTTATTCCCAAATCGTGACATCATAGCGACACAAGCTTGTAAAGACATGATGCATCATATAAGTCCTAAATCAATGACCGCTTTAGGCAAGGTCGGAGCAGTTGCGTCGAAAGTACCGGTGTTTGGCGCTAACAAAATAGGAAATTGGTTTTCAGGGATGGTGAAGCCTTATGACTATTCCAATATTATTATTACTCCCGCCAATAAAACCTTTACCCAAGAATTAACACTCAATGTCGGTGGGCGAGAAGTTGTGCTGATGGAGATGGGGCCAGCTCACACTAGTGGTGATGCGATGGTGTACCTACCTGATTCAAAATTGCTGTACACCGGCGACTTGCTTTTTATTGATTCGACTCCCCCGTTGTGGGCTGGTCCGGTTGAGAACTGGATTACTGCCATTGATCGCATGTTAGAAATGGATGTAGATATTTTCGTCCCCGGTCATGGAGCATTAACGGACCGACAGGGTGTCATAAGGGTTAAAGATTATTGGGAGTTCATCTACGAAGAAGTAAGCCGACGTAATAAATTAGGTATGCCGCCCGCAGAGATTGCTCGAGAAATTCTTTTTGGTAGTGATATTGAGCGTCTTGGATTTTTGAAATGGGATTCACCAGAGCGATTATTTTTAAGCACCCACGTACTGTGTAAGCATTTAAATGGCGAAGGTGATAAGCATCAGTCTACTCCAGAGGTGTTTAGCATATTGAGCAAGCAAGGTAAGCTGGCTCATGAGTTACCGCTATGTCGACCGCGCTGTATGCATCGCTTAAAACATTAATGATTAATTTTTGTGATTGTATGAAAGTAGAGGAATAGTTGGAAAATTAATTTGGATCTAGTTAAGGAGTTACGTTAAAAGGAGCAAGGATATGTTCAGTCGGATTAACAAGATAAAATCGTCTTTACCCAAAGGGCTTGAGGTTGTGACTCGACAGGTAAAGCTAAAAAGTGTGAATAACAAACCGCGTTATTGGCATCACGAGGATCCTTTTATGAGTCATTTACTCAATGCGGCATCCTTATTTTTGCCAGAAGGCGAGCGATTTTTTATCCGCGCCTTTCGTCATTTTATAGATGAAATAGAGGATGAAAAACTGCAAGGTGAAATCAGGGAGTTTATTGCCCAAGAAGCCATTCATGGTAATGAACATACAAAATATAATACCGATTTGGTCGATAACTTAGGCTACGATTTTCTGGTTATAAATGAACGGCGAATCAAACAAGTATTCGCTTTCTATAATCGATATACATCGAAAAAATTTCAACTAGCGATGACTTTAGGCGCGGAACATTTTACTGCGATTATCGCGGATATGGTTTTATCCAATCCTCAATTGATGAAAGACGTTGAGCCCCAATACCAGAAGATTTGGCAATGGCACTTAATGGAGGAGCTTGAGC
>JAESQG010000355.1 GCA_016765265.1 Pseudomonadales bacterium
GCCAAGGCGTTTGATAACTTAACTCAGAACTTACAGCAGTAGACTGTGTCGCCGCACTATCGCCGGCAAGATCTATATTTACCATTTGTCGACCAACACTAGCGCTTAACCTTTGCGACATACTACCTAAACGCTTCGACACATCTGACAACCAGGACCGCAAATTATCAGCCCGTGCATAAAATTGTGCGCTGGGTGCATCACTATCAGATAATCGTGTTAGGTATTTATTTAATTCTTTAATTCCTCGTCGGTATTCGTTTTCTGTGGCGGGGAACGCCCAACTTGTGTGGTCAAAATTAAACTGCGGCTCAGCAATGGACAAATTAACATCTTCTCTAGATTGAGATTGGGAGCGAGCGATATCTTTTCTAAGTGCCTGGCTAAGATCCCGCACTTGTACCAACACCCCAAACTCCCAGTTAGGTATATTGTCTAGCACCAGGCCCGGCGGAAAAATATCGTTACTTAAATATCCCCCCGATTTACCAAGCAAAATATTGGAAACTTCAATTAATGTATTGACCGTGACGTACCCCACGACCTTATCCTGCCCTTGAGCAGCTGCCATCCTCGTTGCTCGCTCATTCACACTAAATAATCCGGGCTCATTACTCCAAAAAAAGCCCAAACCACTGAGGCCAATTATAAGTAGAGCGATTACTCCAACCACCAGGGAGCTTTTCTTCACGCCTTCAGCCATATTATTCATCCTAATTTAGTCAGCAATACCATCAGAGAAAATACCATCAGAGAAATAGATCACCAATTTTAGAGAGCAGTCGGTGATCCCAAAAAGTGTCCCTGTGCACCATCTACTCCTAAGTCTTTCAACACCAACCACTGCCCTTCCCTTTCAACACTTTCTGCCGTCACAATGATATCTCTGCTATGGGCAATTCGCTGCAGCGATTGAACAAAAAATTGATGATCGCTATTATTTTCTATATCCCTTATATAGCTGTGATCTACCTTTATAGCGTATAACGGTAAGCTTCCCAAATAGGAGATACTTTGATTAGACGCGCCAAAATGATCAACTGAAACACGTGAGCCGCAATTTCTCAAACCGACGGTTAAAGCCCGAACCTTTGTTGGCGTAAAGGTCAATGAACGCTCAGGTACTTCAAATATAATGGACGATGCAACACGACCATAACTTCTCATTGTACCTAGAAGCCATTCAACAAACCCTTCCGCTTGCAGGGAGTGAGGCGATAGATTCACACAATAACAAACATTGCGCAACGCTTCTTCTTTGCTTATCCGGAGAAATAGCTTTTCTATAATATGCTTATCGTAGGCGACACCCAATCCGAAACGATCCACTAACGGCATAAAAACACCGGCACAAATTAAATCACCTGTTATTTCTAATCTTATGAACACCTCATGATATATAACAGAAGAATCCATACAGCTCAGCACTGGCTGACTAAAAAGCATGATCTCATCCTGCGCTAACGCTTGTTCTAACCTCTTTCNCCATTCGGAAGTAGTCAGGTTCATNGCGTGATCAGGTANCCTAGGGCTTTCCTTAATCGTNTTTTCTTCAATCGTTTTTTCTTTATGNCTATTGCTGCTATTGCTGATTTCAACCCTTTCTGCACTTCCCTGAATGACATACACACCGTTTTGCCCGATTGATTGACTCACAATTAGTGCGGCGTCTGCATTCTCCAANAGTAGCNACTCATCATCTCCCAAATCACAATGGGCCATACCAATATTGAGATAATGTTTTTTCTCCCGTTGGGTAAATATCGGCAAACTAGTAACTGAGCCGTATACCGCGTGAAGATAATACTCTGCTTCGTCAACAGCCAGATCGGGAAGCCATGCAATAAAGTCAGCTCCGGATCGACGAGCAATCACACTACCCTGAACCTCAGCCAAGACTTTCTGCCAACGCGCCGAGATCTGCTTTAATAAAAGGTCACCTTCGACCCGACCATATCTCTCATTATACCGAGTCAGATCATTTAACTTTAACACCAGCACCGCACCAGTTGTGGATTCTTCAGGCGCTTCTAACTGAGCGTGAAAGCGAGAAGTAAAAAATAACTCGTTCCCCAAACCAGTAATGGGATCTTTATAGGCTTGCGCGGTCACCCGTTNAATCAATGTGACTTGTTCATCGAACACGGCTTTAAGCTGGTAGGTCATGCGATTCATCGCCTGTACAGTGCGNCGCAATTCCCTGGTACGAGGGAGCGGCTGCTGTATGGAGAAATCTTTATCACAAATCGCAGCNGCCTGGGCCTCCACNGCCTTTAGTGGTCGCAAAATTGATCGCATTAAATAAAGCAGCAAGCATAAAGTCACCCCACCTACGGTAAAAAACCATAAGAAAGCTTGTTGGGCATTACGCCATAAATCTAGGTAGGCGTAACCGGGGTGGCTTTCAATTCTCACTCGCCCCTGGGGACGCCATCCATTCATCACCAGCGATTCCCCAATAGGCACCTTAAGATTAATAAAAGTNACAAACCATTCGGGTACTCCAGCAAATTGAAGAACAAGCTGCCGATCAACCACCACTTCATTTTTTTTACCCAGGATTACAATTGAGCGGAAGTANCCATGATCGAAAATAGCATCCACCATGGNATTCACTTTNGCCCAATCCTTTTCCTGAACAAATTGGCTAATAGATAATCCTAGAGAGGTAGCCGTGTCTTGAGCGTGGGAGTNTAATNGTTTTTCCAAGTAATNTCGGGCGTTTAATACAGATACAACCANACTGCCCGCCAGCAAAACCACAATTAGCACTATCGTTAGCAGGCTAATTTGCCGAAATAAGGTCAAAAAGGTCTCCTCAGGTTATCCTTAACGCAGGGACTTGAACAAAATCTTATTATATTATAGATCCAAAGAGACGACGATTTAGCGGTAGAAACCTATTAATTAAAATAGGCTNAACTAGGCTCAAGAAGATGTTAAATTAATACCATCTGCTTCAGTTGTAGTCTTGTGCTAACACGCGCTCTAAATCGATTTTGACACGTAGTTCTCGCCAAAGGGTGACGTCATTGCCGTTGCCTAAGCGATCAGCTTCACCTCTTTGCTTCGCCAGCCACAAACCCTCTGCATTAAAACTATAGACGGGGTCAAGATCCGTGCGTGAAGAGGCTGACATTATTTGATTCTTCAAATTATCCAGAACCAGAGGATCCTCTCCCTCGTTTTCTGCGTAAGTGAGGACCATGTGTGCCCGGTCTAATTCAATAGCCTTAACATAGGTTAATCTCAGTTGAGCAACAGGGACCCCCATTGCCCGCAAGGTGAAATATTTGGCTATTGCAAAATCTTCACAATCTCCCCCATTGGAGGCTAACAATTCTACCGGGGTCGCCCAATAGTCCCCGGTTTGCCAGTGGTCCTGATCATTAACAAATTGAATACTATTGAAAAAGCGATTGACTAATTTCAGCTTGTCCAAGATCGATATCTGTTGATTACGCTCAATTAGATTCTGCCAATGTGCTATTCGACGCAGCGCATTGTCACCGTACTGCTGTTGCAGCTGAGCCGCTAATCGGGAGCTCACTGGCATAACCTCCACAGCCATGCATACCGAACTAAAGCCTATATTTAAAAAACAGGCGACAGAGGCATACAACACTAGAATATTCCACTGCCTAAAGAAGCGTACAATGATCACTGATAATCGACTATCCACGGGACTTCTGTCTATAAAACTACGTTAATTCATTTACAAACAACCGTTTACGATTGGCTGCTAGGGTCAACAATAGAGCCTATGCAGATGCCCTCTTCCCAACCTTTACCCTTTAACTATAGCCAATTTTTGAACAATCACNGTAGCCAACTCTTATTTCACGANAATGAGAAAAGGACACAAGCTAACCAACGGATTTGAAGCTATATTTAAGAAACAACTCTTGCAAATGACAAACAACTCTTGTAAATGACAAANAGCCCTTGTAAATGAAAAACAGCGAATGGAAACTTCTCACCTAGATAAGACCAACAAAGCTCAGAGTCATGCGCTACGGCGTTTTTTCGCCAAGCGGGTAACCAACCAAGTCAGACTGTTACTTGATGTGTGGAGGCTCACTAACCAAGAAAACTGGTCCCAACAGCGTTTGGAAGACCTAATGAGCGCTAATGAGAAATTGATTCGCTACGCCAAACACTTTGAAGAACTTTCCCACCTGCGCCTGGCTGAAGAAATCCACCAACTGCTAGACGCTATTAATGAGAGCAAAACGGCCCCCTCCAGTGATCGGCTTTTCCAGCTGACTGATCTCATTCAAACCCTTAGCGAAACGGCACTGAGAAAGAGTGATATTGATTCCGGCGTTACCTCAGTCATCACACCCAAAAAACCGATCTATATCGCTCTTAATGATGAAAACCAAGGAAACAAACTGGCTCGCCAATTAGAGTTTTTCGGCTTTCGCACTGAATACTGTCAAACATTAGAAGAGTTCAATGATCAGATGCTAAAAAGACATCCGGCGGCCATTGTGATGGATGTGGATTTGGACAATGAACTGCACCTGGGCATCACGGTTATCCAGCAAGTTCAAAACCGTCTCGGAGATACGATACCCACGATTTTCTTTGCCGAGGACGAGGGTGATATATTCACCCGCCTTAAAGCCTGTCGTGCGGGTGGTATCAACTTTCATTCAGGTACCCTGGATCTAGGGCGCATCGTGGAGGAGGTAGAATCAGCAACGCATAATGCCCCAGCCTCCCCGCTTCGAATTTTAGTCATTGAAGATTCCAAGTCTCAAGCATTTGCTTTTCAAACCATACTTAATAATGCTGGCATGATAACCCTGATCATTACTGACCCCATGCTAGTTCTCGATTCATTAGAGACGTTTCAACCAGAAATCATCATCATGGATATGTACATGCCTCGCTGTAGCGGCATGGAAGTAGCGAATGTGATTCGTCAGCAAGAGAAATACGTCAGTATACCGATTATTTATTTATCCGCTGAAGAGGACGTGGAAAAGCAACTCCTGGCAATGAGTCACGGTGGGGATGAATTTCTCCACAAGCCGATTAAGGCATCACATTTGATATCTACGTTACGTACAAAAGGTGAACGAGCTCGCGCCCTTATTTCTTTAATGGTGAAAGATTCGTTGACCGGTCTCCTCAATCACACGCGAGTTTTACAAGCCTTAGAAAAAGAAGTCACTCGCGCTAAGAAAAATAAAACCCCGCTGTGCTTTGCCATGCTCGATATCGATCATTTCAAGAATATCAATGACTTATACGGTCACCCGGTGGGAGACAGGGTTATTAAAAGTTTGGCCATGTTTTTAAAACAATGTTTGCGCAAATCGGACGCAATTGGGCGATATGGCGGTGAGGAGTTTGCGATTGTGCTTTCCAACACAGATATAGTCGACGCCGTTAGAATTTGCGATTCTATTAGAGATCGTTTCGCTCAGTTTCGACATCCTGTGGAGAATTCTGAATTCCAAGTCACTTTCAGTTGTGGCGTGGTTCAAATGACTGATCAAAACAGCGACAAGTTGACTATTATTGCGGACGAAGCCCTCTATGACGCGAAACACAATGGTCGAAACCAAATTTGCAGCCCAGCCGCCTCCCCTGGACAAGACATAAAAAACCACTAACTAAACTGTTTACTCTTATGTAGCCAAATGTTGTCACCTTCGAGGTCAAATGTTGCCTCGGTTGCAGACAAAGATATTTAAAGCGCTTTTATTCTTAGTCAGAAAAACTTTGGGAGAAAAAATAATAAAAGGTGGCTGTTGAAACCGGCACCAATGCTTTAATTTAAGGTCATACAACAGTAGAGACCCATCATCGTTAAAATTTTGAATACCCCAGGATCCATTCATGACCCAACATTTCGCGTCTAAACAATTGAGCTCATTAATAAAGCTTATTTCGCTCGGATTTAGCTCTCTTGGAACCCGTTGTATTGGATTCAGTTTACTGAGTTTATTGATTGTCGCAGCGGCACCGGCCAGCGCTGAAATTTCATTGCAAAGACCCGATACCAACTCCTCTTTTTCTTCCTTTACGTCACAAACAGAGCCTGAATTTTTACCCGTACATGAAGCATTTAAAACAATACTCTCAATAGAGGGCAGCAATATTATTGCTCAGTGGCAAATTGCAGATGGGTACTATATGTATCGAGAGCGTTTCAAGTTCCGCGTAACAAATGAAGAAAATGCTATTTTGGGTACACCACAATTTGATCACGAAGGCAAAGTAAAACACGACGCAGCCTTTGGCGATGTAGAGGTCTATACCCATCAAGTCGCTATTAGCATCCCTTTTGAAAACAAAGTTGCCGGGCAATTTGAAGTTGTAGCCACATTTCAAGGCTGTGCC